>NZ_FNGR01000023.1:0-105899 GCF_900103045.1 Ensifer sp. YR511 | reverse complement strand
CTAAGCCAGATCATCGAATGGCGCGGCAAACCCTTTGCCATTCGGGTCGACAACGGCCCGGAATATGTCAGCGGCAAACTGATGGAATGGGCCGAGAAGCAGGGCATTGCCCTAAGCTATATCCAGCCCGGAAAGCCGCAGCAGAATGCCTACGTCGAGCGCTACAACCGCACCGTTCGCCATGAATGGCTAGATCAATACATCATCGAAAGCATCGAGGAGGCACAGGAATTCGCCACGCAATGGTTATGGACCTATAACAACGAACGCCCCAATATGGGCATCGGCGGCATCACACCCGCACAGAAACTGAAAATGGCCGCGTGAATTCTACAATAGCGCCCCGTTATTTAACGGGAGGATTACCGAGCCATCCTGCCGCATTGATCCCGCAGTCGTTGACGACTCCGCCGGGCGTGAATTGGTCCTCAGACCAGCGAAACTTGATCGGCATGGGAATTGCGACATCCGCGCACCGGATCCTGATCCGGTGAATGGCGAGGGTACGCCTGTTCCAATTGATGAAGCGCAGAACCGCACGTGTGTGGTCGAAAGCGTAGACGTGGACCTGAAAGACGGGATCGCCATCTCCGAGCGCGAATGCAGTTGTCGCCTTTGTTCCGCCAATTGGTGATAAACGAAGTATGCGCCGACCGCGGCTGCGAGAAATCCCACCCAGCCGGCCGTCGCTGCCAGCCAATCCTGTACGGTGCATCTCGACGCTTCGCAGAGCTCCCAGTTCGTCACATCTGGAAAGAAGCGAATAAGCAGTACAAAGGCGGCCAAGGTCAGCGCGCTTAGAACCGGAATGTAGAAGCCTCTGTCGTTCATAGGCATATCCCCATCCTACGCATGGTAAGCGGGGACGGTTCCATTCCGCAATCTGGAGATGACTGCTCGTGGCTGGCCGGTTACGGCATCAATCTCTAACGATTTTAAGATTGCAATGATTGATGAGGGAGATCTGGCACGAAAGCGCTCGTCTGAGGCACGCACAATCGCCGTCAATGGTGCGGCGGCTTCAAGGGCAATGTCAGCGCCGGTCCGCTCTTGACCCCGAACTGTCTGCGGAACTGCCTTGACGCGCTGCCGTCAAAGAGCGATTGCGGCAGCGGGGCGCCGATGGCCCATTTGTATTTGGCGTCCTGATCGTTGCTCAGCGCCTGATGCGCCACGGCGCTCAGGGGCAGGACGTATTCCGGCTTGCGCAGGCCTCTTTCGGAATTGCCGAGCCAGGTCAGTACCACCAGGATTTCGCCGCCGAGTTCCAACACATCGAGTGCGAGCGGTTTTCCGCCGACGGAGGCGCGGACGGCCTGCTCGTGGAACTTGAACGCGCTGAGTTTCAGTTCGTTTTGCGGATCCGTCATTTCGGGCCTTCCTGGATATGCTGCTAATGCTGTCTTGAGCGGCGATTCGTTCAGTCAGCGTTCCCTATCATAATCCCTCTGGCCATACATGGAGCCGATGATCGATGCAAAAGGCGCCGCCATCATCGATGGCAGCGCCTGCAGATGCGGCTTGAGAGGGTGTGCGTAGAAACCAGTCGGGCATGCTGCCCGGCTGCCGCCGCGGGGTAGGTCGCCTCAGCGATGAATCGACGAAGTGATCGTCGTGTAGTCCGGCAGGTCGATGTTGGCGATTTCGGCTGCGCGATATTGGGACAGGGCGAAGTGCATGATGGCGATCACGGTGATCGAGAAGACCAGTACGGTGACGTTGACGCCGAAAGCGGTTTTGATCATGTCCTTGTCCTCCAGTCCCTGCGTTCGTTGATGTGTGACTAAGAACCGTGACATGGAGACTATCGTGTGGCGTCAATCGTGCTGTTCCCCGGGGAACATGGAATATGGTTGCTGAATTCTTAACCGGCGTGGCCTGAAAACCGCAGGTGCGGAGATCGCTTGCGATCGTCGGGGCTGCGGATAAGGTGCGCGGTCCGGGACCGGATCAGGACCGGACATCTTCACAGGCTGACGCCCTCGCAAAGTCGCGTTGGCCACAGCCGGACGCGCGGCACGCCTCGCGCTGCCGCATTTTCAGAAGCGATTGCATCATGACCATCTCCATCCGCCCCTCCCGTCCATCCGATTTTCCGCGCACCTTCGAGATCTGGCGCAGCGCCGTTGTCGCCACCCATGATTTCCTGACGCCGGAGGATTTTGCTGCGATCGAGGTGCTGGTGCGCGACCAGTATCTGCCGGCCGCCGAGTTCTGGATTGCCGCGGATGAAAATGACCTGGCGCTCGGTTTCATGGGCATGAGTGGGGCGCAGATCGACTCGCTCTTCGTCCACGCCGAGGCGCGCGGCGCTGGCGTCGGTCGGCGGCTTGTCGAGCATGCGATGAGCCTGCATCCGGTGCTGACGGTTGACGTCAACGAGCAGAATGTGTCCGGCGCCGGTTTCTATCGGCGAATGGGTTTTGAGGTGGTCGGGCGTTCGCCTGTCGACGATGCAGGCCGGCCCTATCCCCTGCTGCATCTGAGGCGCGGCTGAACGACGCGAGACGGCGCCCGATCAGGCGGCCGGCTTGTCGATGGTGATCAGGAAGAGGACGGCAGAGGCCGCCGGTTCGATGGTTAAGGAGGCTGCGCCCGTCAGCACGGCCGTGTCGCCCGCTGCCAGGTCGGCCGTGGCGTCACTTGCGGTCAACCGCACGGCGCCGCCGTGGCATAGCACGAGGGTCGTGCCCCCCAGGTTTTCTGCCCTGCGCGGATGATCGAGTGCCAGTCGCTGAACCGAGTGCGTGAGCCTGCCGCGCCGTGTCATGACGTTGAGGTCGACGATCGGACCGTCGACGAGGGTCGCTGATGTTGCGACGTCGGCCGGGAAGGGGAGCGGCGCCGTCTCGCCGGTCATCAAAGCGGGCCTGCGACCCTCGATCA
This sequence comes from Ensifer sp. YR511, assembly GCF_900103045.1. Taxonomy (NCBI): domain Bacteria; kingdom Pseudomonadati; phylum Pseudomonadota; class Alphaproteobacteria; order Hyphomicrobiales; family Rhizobiaceae; genus Ensifer; species Ensifer sp. YR511. Next base: position 103,013 of record NZ_FNGR01000023.1, on the reverse strand, counting down.
TCAGCCGCATACCCTTGCCCTGAAGGATCGACAGCGTGCGGTCGATACCGGGGAAGCTGGAGAAGGGGCCATCGGTGGCGACGGTCGCCATGCTGACGCGCCAGTCGAAATCGGCAAGCGACGCCTTCTCGGGGAAAATGGCGATCTCCACCGTCTCACCGCCGCCGTTCTTCCAGGGCATGCGCTTGTAGTCTTTCGCGCGCAGCACCTTCATGGCGTGCCTCCTTCGATCAGTGTGCGCATGCGGGCGAAGTCGCCGTTGAGCGGCCGGTCGTCGGCATAGGTGGGGATTTCCGAGCGAATGCGCCGGTAAAGCGCGTCGGTGCGTGCGGCGCGGCCACGCGGCTGCAGGTCATAGGCCTGCGACGCCGCAAGCAGTTCGATCGAAAGGATCGTTTCGAGGTTGTCGGCGATGGCAAGTGCCTTCCAGGCGGCCGGCGTCGCATGCGTCAGGATGTCCTCCTGCAGCGCCGAGGTGATGCCGCCATCGAGGCTGGCGGGGGCCGCGAGGCGCCGGTTTTCAGCGGAAAGGGAAGCGGCGGTGTACTGGGCGATCATCAAGCCGGAGGCAACACCGCTATCGCCGGCGAGGAAGGCCGGCAGGCGGCTCACCAGCGGATTGACGAGCCGGTCGATGCGGCGCTCGGAGATGGCAGCGACTTCGGCAACGGCGACGGCCAGGCTGTCCATGGCAAGGCCGAGGGCAGCCCCGACCGCATGGGCCTGCGAATGCACCTCCGGCGCTTCGGGCGTGCCCGACACGGCCGGGTTGTCGGTGAGGCTTGCAAGCTCGCGGTCAACGACGTCGGCGACGTGGGCCAGTGCATCGCGGGCAGCGCCATGGACATGCGGCACGGCACGAAGGCTTAAAGGATCCTGCGTGCGGGTGCCCGCGGTCTCGGCGAGCATCGGGCTGCCGGCAAGAAAATCGCGCAGGGATGCTCCGACCTCATCCAGCCCCTTGGAGCGGCGAAGCGCCAATGGACCGGCGGCAAAGGCATTCGCCTGGCTGCCGAGGTTTTCATAGGTCATCGCGGCGGCGGCATCCGCCCAGTCGAAGAGGTGCGTAGCGCGCGACAGTGCCAATGCCGCAAGGCCGGTGGCGCAGGGCGTGCCGTTGACAAGGCTCAGGCCCTCCTTGGCTTCGAGCCTGAGCGGCTTGAGGCCGATCCGCGCGAGCGCCTCGACGCCGCTGATCTTGCCCTTGCCGTCATCGACGGTGCCGTGGCCGATCAGCACGAGGCCGATTGCGGCCGCATGGGTGAGATAGCCGACCGAGCCGCGCGAGGGGATGTCGGGGATGAGGTTGGCGTTGAGCAGTGCCAGCAGCGGCTCGACCGTCTCGATGCGCACGCCGGAATAGCCGTGGGCGAAGTTGGCGATCTGGGCGGCCATCACCGCCCGGGCTTCGGGCCGGGCGAGCGGTTCGCCAACGCCGCAGGAATGGCTGAGGATGATGTTGCGCGATAGCGCCTGCTGGTTCTCGCGGTCGATGACGACGTCGCAGAGCGCGCCGACACCGGTGTTGATGCCGTAGCCGCGGATGCCGCGCTCGACCAGAGCGTCGACGACCCGGCGAGCGTGGACGATGCGCTGGCGTGCTGCATCGGAAAGCGCGAGCGGTGCGCCATTGGCGACCGCTGCGATTTGCTTCCAGGTCAGTGGTGCATCGAGGACTACATTCTCACTCATGGGCTTCCGGTCGTCCCTGTCGGCGTTGCACGAAGCGGGCAACGTAATCGTTGGCCGGCCGTTCCAGAATATCGTCCGGCGTGCCGACCTGCACCACCTGGCCGTCCTTGAGGATGGCGATTTCCGAACCGATGCGCAGCGCCTCGTCGAGATCATGGGTGATGAAGACGATGGTCTTTGAAAGGTTCTGCTGCAACTGCAGCAACTGGTCCTGCATGTCGGCGCGGATCAAGGGGTCGAGTGCCGAGAAGGCCTCGTCCATCAGGATCACATCGGTATCGGCGGCCAGCGCCCTAGCCAAGCCGACGCGCTGCTTCATGCCGCCGGAAAGCTGATGCGGGTACTTGGCGTCGTAGCCGGCAAGGCCGACGGTCTCGATCCATTTCATGCCGATGTCGCGGGCCTCGGCCTTGGGCAGGCCGCGCACGCGCTGGCCGTAGACGACGTTCTGCAGCACGGTGCGATGCGGCATCAGCGCGAAACTCTGGAACACCATGCTGACGCGGTGCATCCGGAAGGTGCGCAGCGCTTTGGCGTCGAGGTCCAGGATGTTGCTGCCGTCGAACGCCACTTCGCCGCTGGTCGGCTCGATCAGCCGGTTGATGTGGCGCACGAGGGTCGACTTGCCGGAGCCGGAAAGCCCCATGATTACGAAGATCTTGCCGGCGCCGATCGTCAGGCTGACATTGTTGAGGCCGACGCTGCAGCCGGAGCGGGCGAGGATTTCGGACTTGTTGAGCCCTTCCTTGGCCATGGCGAGCGCGGCTTTCGCGTCCTGCCCGAAGATCTTGTAGACGTTTCGGATCTCGATATCAGCCATTGCGGGGATCCTCCGTCCGGCTCTTGCCGAAGCCTTGCGTGATGCGGTCGAGAACGATCGCGAGAATGACGATGCCGATACCGGCTTCCAGCCCCTTGCCGACGTCGAGCGTCTGGATGCCGTTCAGCACCTGCTCGCCGAGGCCGCGGGCGCCGATCATCGAGGCGACGACCACCATCGACAGCGCCATCATGATCGTCTGGTTGAGGCCGGCCATGATTGTCGGCGTGGCGAGTGGCAGCTCGACACCGAAGAGGATCTGGTTGGGGCTGCCGCCGAAAGCGGTCGCTGCTTCCACCACTTCATGGTCGACCTGGCGGATGCCAAGATCGGTAAGGCGAATGAGTGGCGGCACGGCATAGATGATGGTGGCGAGGATCGCCGGGACCTTGCCGAGGCCGAAGAGCATCAAGGCCGGGATCAGGTAGACGAAGCTCGGCATGGTCTGCATGACGTCGAGCACCGGCAGGGTGATGCTGCGCACGGTCCGGCTCTTGGCGACGAAGATGCCCATCGGCACACCGATGACGACGGAGACGATCGTTGCCATCAGCATCAGGGCGAGCGTCTGCATCGTCAGGTCCCAGAGGCCGAGCACGCCGACGAAGAACAGCAGCACGCCGACGGCGACCGTCAGGGTCCAGCGCTTCGAGCTTTGCCAGGCGAGCGCCATGAAGATCAGGATGACGACCCACCAGGGCAGGCCGCGCAGGATCCATTCGATGAATAGAACGGCTTTCAGAATGACGGCGCTGATCGCCTTGAAGACCCAGCCATAACCGCTGACCAGCGCCTGGATGAAATCGTTCACCGGCCCGCGAATGGAGAGATTGAGAGAATCCGGAAACATCGGATGCGTTCCTTGCTCGGGCTGCCAGCGGACACAGATCGGCCGCCGGCGGCACTTGCCACGGGTATGTGGCCGGCCGCCGGATCGGGCTTCATCGCCGCGCTAGACGCGGCGATGAAGCCCAAGTCAGCGGCTGGTCGCGATTACTTGAGGCTGGCTTCGATCTTGCCGCGGGCTTCGTCGGAAACCCACTTGCCCCAGACATCGGCCTTGGTTTTCAGGAACTCGGCGGCCGCTGCCGTCGCGTCGACCTTGTTGTCGGCCATGTAGGCGAGACTGCCGTTGACGGCGTCGAGCGGGAAAGTCGCCTTTTCGAGGATGGCGATGATTTCAGGGGCTTCCTGCGCGAAGGTGCTGTTGACGCCGTAGGAGACGTCGACCGACGGGAACGCGCAGCCCTGCTCGCGCTTGCCGTTGGCACTCGAAAGCTCCTTCCAGCACTCCTCGCTATAGGCCGGCTCCTCGAGTTGCACGAGCTTGAACTTGCCCATGATCGCCGTCGGCGACCAGTAGTAGAAGAGGATCGGTTCGCCCTGGAGGTAAGCGGACGTGATGGCGGAATCGAGCGCCGTGCCGGTGCCCGGGCGGAAGTTCACATAGGTTTCGCCGAGCTTGTAGGCTTCGAGCTTGGCGGAGCTGACGCCCTCGCAGGTCCAGCCCGAAGGGCAGTTGAGGAAGCGGCCCTTGCTGGGCTCTTCCGGATCGGCGAAGAGCTCGACGATCTTCGGATCGGAGAGCTGCGACACGCTCTTCAGATCCGGCGCCTTGGCTTCAAGGCTGCGCGACGCATCGCCCTTGATGACGTATTCCGGCACGAACCAGCCTTCGCTGGCGCCGACGAAGGTCTTGCCGACGGCGACGACCTTCTTTTCCTCGACCGCCTTGTTCCAGACGTCCGAACGGCCGAGCCATTCCTCGGCGAAGATCTGGACGTCGTTGTTGGCGGTTGCCTGTTCCAGCGTCACCGAGTTGCCGGGGATCGAATCCACCTGGCAGTCGTAGCCCTTGGCAAGAATGGTCTTCATCACTTCGGTGATGAAGGCGCCGCTTTCCCAATCGATGCCGGCGAACATGACGGTCTTGCCGTCGCCGCAATACGAAGCGCTGGCGCTGCCGGTGGAGGCCGCGAGCACGAGGCCGGTTGCGGCCAGGGTGAGTTTCAATTTGTTGATCGACATTAAGCTGTTCCCTGATTTGATTTTTGGCTTTGACGATTACTTCAGTTTCATCAGCACCCGCGCAAAGGCGCGGTCGATATCGTCCTCCCGGTCGTGGCGTCCGTTCCGGATCTTCCACGCGCCCGCGACCATGACGTCGCGGACAGTCTCGCCGCCGAGTGCAAAGAGCCAGCGGTCGAGGATCTGGTTGTCGGTGGCGGCGGCGATGTAGGGATTGCTGCCGTCAAGCACGACGAAATCGGCGCGCGCGCCGACGGTGATGCCGGCCGCCTTCTGACCGGCGGCCTGGGCGCCGCCCTTGAGCGCCGCGTCGAAGATGGTTCGGCCGATCGAGGCGCCCGGCCCGGTGGCCAGCCGGTTGCGGCGGCGGTCGCGCAGGCGCTGGCCGTATTCGAGCAGCCGCAACTCCTCGGCGACGCTGGTCGCCACGTGGCTGTCGGTGCCGACGCCGATGACGCCGCCTTCGGCCATGAAATCGACCGCCGGGAAAATGCCGTCGCCGAGATTGGCCTCGGTCGCCGGGCAGAGACCGGCAACGGCGCCCGAACGCGCCAGACGCTGCCGTTCGCTTTCCGTCAGATGCGTTGCGTGGATTGCGCACCAGCGTGCGTCGACGGGCATTTCATCGAGCAGCCACTCGACCGGGCGGCGGCCACTCCAGGCGAGGCTGTCGTCGACTTCCTTGGTCTGCTCGGCCACATGGATGTGGATCGGACCGGCAACGGGTGCGGCATCGAGGATGATGCGCATCTCCTCGGGCGTTGCGGCGCGCAGCGAATGGATGGCGTAGCCGAGCGTATGGCCGGCGTCGCGGCAGAGCGGCGCGAGCCGCTCAAGCAGTGCGAGGAAATGATCAGGATCGTGCAGGAACGGCCGCTGGCCGGGGTTGGGCGCGACGCCGCCGAAATTGGCGTGGGCGTAGAAGACAGGCAAATGCGTGAGGCCGATGCCGGTCGTGCGGGCGGCAGCGAGAATGCGCAGCGACATTTCGGCCGGGTCGGCATAGGGGGTGCCGTCGGCCTGGTGGTGCAGATAGTGAAACTCGGCGACGTGGCCGAAACCGCCCTTCAGCATTTCCATATAGAGCTTGGCGGCGATCGCCTCGACGTCGTCAGGGGTTACCAGCCCGACGGTGCGATACATTTCCTCGCGCCAGGTCCAGAAGCTGTCGTCACCGCTGCCCGCCACTTCGGCAAGGCCGGCCATGGCGCGCTGGAAGGCGTGGGAGTGAAGGTTGGCGATCGCCGGGATCAGCGGGCCGGCCGTGCGCTCGTCGCCGCTAGCGGCGGTGGTGCCGGTTTCGATCGTTGCGGTGCGACCGGAAGCGTCGAGCGAAATCGCGACGTTTTCGGCCCAGCCGCCGGGCAGGAGAGCCCGTTCTGCAAAGATCCGGTTGACGGGAAAACTAGCCATGTGCATTTTCCTGTACGTAGTTGTATATGGAACTATAGATATTTTACGCTGGCGCGCAAGCGTGAAATGAACGAAAAGATTCGAGGGCGAATGCGCATGATTTGTTCGGCGGCGCGGAAAGGCGGGGCTTGAGTTGATGACGGCACTGGGAAAACGGAACGAGACAATCGCTTTCGAAGACGGCCCGATGCCGCGCTACGAGGCGGTCAAGCAGTTCATCCGCAGCCGCATCGAGAGCGGCGAATGGCCCGCCCATCATCGCATCCCCTCGGAAAACGAGATCGTTGCCGACCTCGGCGTCAGCCGCATGACCGCCAACCGGGCGCTGAGGGAACTGGCAACCGAAGGCGCGATCACGCGGGTGCAGGGCGTCGGTTCTTTCGTCGCCGCGCACAAGGGCAGCACCGCGCTGCTTGAAGTCCGCAACATTGCCGACGAGATCCATGAACGTGGCCACGCCCATACGTCGTTGATGACGCTGCTCAAGGAAGAGGTCGCGACGCCTGACATCGGCTATGCACTCGGGCTTGCCACCGGCGCCCGCGTCTTCCATTCGATCATGGTGCACTCGGAAAACGGCCTGCCGATCCAGATCGAGGATCGTTTCGTCAATCCGGCGATCTGCCCGCGCTATCTGGAGCAGGATTTCCAGGCGATGACGCCGAACGCCTATCTGACGGCGATGGCGCCGATCACCCGCACCGAGCAGATCGTCGAAGCGGTCGCACCGCAGCTCTGGGAATGCAAGTTGCTCGGCATCGACCGCAACGAACCGTGCCTGATGATCCGGCGCCGCACGTGGTCGGACGCAGGCAATGTGACGACAGCGCGGCTGCTCTATCCCGGCACGCGCTATCGGCTCGAAGGCATGTCGCAGTAGGTTGCGGGTGGGTGTAATCGGGAAGCCGCACATCTTTTCCTTGATCCCGCTCTATTCTCGACAACATTCCGGTCGATTCGGAGGATCGACCGCCTAAGGGGAGGATGACGAGATCATGGTTGAGGACCCGCTGAAGCTTCGCACCGAGCTCCCGAGACCCGATGTCGGAGCCGAGGAGGCGCGTTCGCTGCTCGCCGAACACTATGGCCTGTCGGGCACGATCAGCGAACTCGGCAGCCAGCAGGACCGCAACTACCGTCTCGACACCGGCGAGCGGCGCTATGTGCTGAAGATATGCCGGGCGGAATACGAGCCGCTGGAACTGGAAGCGCAGAATGCGGCCTTGCGGCACCTTGGCAAACGTCTGCCGACGGCACGCGTTGCGGAGGTCGTGCCCTCTCTCAAGGGCGAGGCGATCGAGAGCGTTGCCGTCCGCGGCGCGGATTATCGCATCCGCTTGCTCACCTATCTCGAAGGCGAACCGCTCACCCGGCGCAAACATCTGTCGCGCGAAGCCGTGGCTGCTCTCGGCGGCCTGGCGGGTCAGCTCGCGTCGGCATTGGAGGACTTCGAGCATCCGGGGCTCGAGCGGGAACTGCAATGGGATCTGAGGCGCGCCGGCCCCGTCGTCCTGCATCTGCTTACCGATATGGCGGACCAGCAGCGCAAGAAGCGCATCGCTGAAGTGATGGTCGGCGCCATGCGGCGGTTGCAGCCGCTTACCCCTGAACTCAGGACCCAGGCGATCCACCATGACGTCACCGACGACAATGTGGTCAGCCGGCTCGACGCCGCCGGCCGGGCGATGCCGGACGGCGTCATCGATTTCGGCGATATCCTCAATGGCTGGCTGGCTGCCGAACTCGCTGTCACCTGCGCCTCGCTGCTGCATCATGCGGATGGAGACCCGTGGTTCATCCTACCCGCGGTCAAGGCGTTTCATGCGGCATGCCCGTTGACCGAGGTGGAACTGAAGGCGCTTTGGCCGCTGATCGTCGCGCGCGCTGCGGTGCTGGTCGCAAGCTCCGAACACCAGCTCTCCCGCGAGCCCGACAATGCTTACGTCGAGGGCAATGCCGCGCATGAGCGGGAGATCTTCGAGGTCGCGTCGTCGGTGCCTTCTGCGCTGATGGAGCACGCCATTCTTTCGGCCGTCGGCTTTGCGCCGGTATCGGCCCAGGTGACCGGGGAGAGCCTCATCCAGGGGCTCGGCCCCACTGACGTGCGCCAGATCGACCTCTCGATCCTGAGCCCGCTGTTGCCAGAGGAGCGCTGGCAGCACCAGGGATTGCCGATCTCGCTGCTGCAACACGCCGCCCATGCAATCGGCATCGCGACGACGCGCTATGGCGAATACCGGATGACGGAGACCCAGTTGCGGTCACCGAAGCCCGATGCCACCTTCGCACTGCATGTCGACATTTGCCTGGAGGCCGGTCGCGAGATTGTCGCTCCCTTTGCCGCCCGTATCGTCCGGCGGGACGGGCTGCTGGTGCTCGAAGGGGCCGAAGCCAGCCTGTTTCTCGAGGGCGTGGAAGCCGGTGCCGACCTCGAGGAGACGATCGTTGCTGGTGCCGTGCTGGGCGTCGTCTCCGGTGAACAGCACTCCTACGGCCTGATCCGCGTCCAGCTTTGCCGCGAGCATGGTCTCGTGCCTCCGCTTTTCGTCGTGCCGCGTCAGGCGGCGGCGTGGAAGCACCTGTGCCCGTCGCCGGCCGGCGTCCTCGGCTTCGAATGCGATGGGCCGGAGCCGCACAGCGAAACACTGCTTGCCCGCCGCCAGCAGCACTTCGCCAAGCCGCAGAAGAACTACTACCTGAAACCACCGCAGATCGAGCGCGGCTGGAAGGACCATTTGTTCGACATCGAGGGCCGCAGCTATCTCGACATGGTCAACAACGTTACCATTCTCGGCCATGGGCATCCGCGGCTTGCAGCCGCGGTGGGGCGGCAATGGTCGCTGCTCAACACCAATTCGCGTTTTCACTATGCCTCCGTCGCCGAATTCTCGACGCGGCTTGCAGCGCTCGCGCCGGATGGGCTTGACACGGTGTTTCTGGTCAACAGCGGCTCGGAGGCGAACGATCTGGCACTGCGGCTCGCCTGGGCCTATTCCGGCGCGCGCAACATCGTGAGCCTGCTCGAGGCCTATCACGGCTGGACGGTCGCGAGCGACGCAGTGTCGACCTCGATCGCCGACAATCCGCAGGCGCTCGAAACCCGCCCGGCCTGGGTACATCCGGTCACCGCGCCCAACACCTATCGCGGCGAGTTCCGCGGCGCCGACACGACCGACAGCTATGTGCGCTCCGTCGTCAAGAAACTGACCGAGCTGGACGCGGCGGACGAGAAGCTCGCGGGCTTCATCTGCGAACCGGTCTACGGCAATGCCGGCGGTATTCCGCTGCCGAAGGGCTATCTCGACGCGGTCTATGCCATGGTGCGGGCCCGCGGCGGCGTCTGCATCGCCGACGAGGTGCAGGTCGGTTATGGTCGCCTCGGAGACTATTTTTGGGGCTTCGAGGAGCAGGGCGTCGTGCCCGATATCATTACCGTCGCCAAGGGCATGGGCAACGGCCATCCGCTCGGCGCCGTCATCACCCGCCGCGAGATCGCCGATGCGCTGGAGAAGGAGGGGTACTTCTTCTCGTCCTCGGGCGGCAGCCCGGTGAGCTCCGTCGTCGGGCAGGTGGTCCTGGATATCCTGACCGAAGAACGGTTGCCGGAAAACGCACAGGTGGTCGGCGGCTATCTGAAGGCGCGGCTCGAAGCGCTAGGGCAGCACTTCCCGCTGATCGGCGCGGTGCATGGCATGGGACTCTATCTCGGCGTCGAATTCGTGCGCGATCGGGAGACCCTGTCGCCGGCGACCGAGGAGACGGCGGCGATCTGCGACCGCCTGCTCGATCTCGGCGTCATCATGCAGCCGACCGGCGACCACCTGAACGTGCTGAAGATCAAGCCGCCGCTCTGCCTATCCCGCGAGAGCGCCGACTTTTTCGCCGACATGCTGGGCCGGGTGCTGGAGGAGGGCTGGTAAAGGCGAAAACGCCGCGGGGAGGGCCGCGGCGTCTCGTTGGCGCTTTTCCTTGGATGAGCAATTCCAAACGGGAGACTTTGCCGGAACTGCTCCTGGGGATCAGCGTGCCGGCGGGGCGTACATCAGGCCGCCCTGGCTCCAGAGTTTGTTGAGACCGCGATCGATCTTCAGCGGGCTGTCCTTGCCGAGGTGGCGTTCAAAGACTTCGCCATAGTTGCCGACGGCGGAAACCACCTGGTAGGCCCACTTCGGGTCGAGCCCCAGCGACTTGCCGGCTTCGTTCTCGATGCCGAGGAAGCGCTTCTGGGCGTTCGTGCCGCTTTCGAGAAGCTTTGCGGCATTGTCCTTGGTGATGCCGAGTTCTTCGGCTTCGGTCAGCGCGAACAGCGTCCAGCGCACGATCTTGAACCACTGATCGTCACCCTGGCGGACGGCCGGACCGAGCGGCTCCTTGGAGATGACTTCAGGCAGCACGACGAAACGATCGGGGTCGTTCAGCGTCAGGCGCTGGGCATAAAGCGCAGAAGCGTCGGTCGAATAGACGTCGCAGCGGGCGGTGTTGAAGGCTTGGATCGTTTGGTCGGCCTTTTCGAAGGCGACGACCTGGTACTGGATGTTGTTGGCGCCGAAATAGTCGGCCATGTTCTGTTCGGTCGTCGTGCCGGTCTCGGTGCAGACGGAGGCGCCCGAGAGTTCCTTGACGCTCTTCACGCCGAGGTCGTTGCGCACCATGAAGGCCTGGCCGTCATAGTAGTTGACGCCGACGAAGCTCATGCCGAGATCGGTGTCGCGCGACAGCGTCCAGGTGGTCTGGCGCGACAGAAGGTCGGCCTCGCCCGACTGCAGCGCGGTGAACCGCTCCTTGGTCGACAGCGGTACGTATTTCACCTTGTCGGGATTACCGAGCGCTGCGGCAGCCACCGCACGGCAGAAATCGATGTCGAAACCGGTCCATTCGCCCTTGTCGTTGGGGGCGGAAAAGCCGAGCACGCCCTGGCTGACACCGCAGCGAAGTTCGCCGCGTTCCTTGATGACGTCGAGCATGCCGGCGTTGGCGGCGGTGCCGGCAAGAAACGCCGTGCTCGCCAGTGCCAGAACTCCAAATTTCACTCCAAGTTTCATTGTCCTGTTCTCCTCATTGATGTTTTTAGGGCATGCGTCTTCGTGCCGGGATGCGTGTCGGGCACCCCGGTCATTGCGTTTGGTTTTTCTGCTGTTCGACCCGGCCTTAACCGAGCGTCCTTGCGACGTCCGCAAAAGTCTCTTCGAGCACGGCGAGCAGGTGATCGGCATCGCGTTTCGAGAAGATCATCGGCGGGCGCATCTTCAAGATGTTGTCATGCGGGCCTTCGGTGCCCATCAGCACGCCGCGGCGGCGGGCGCCGTTGGAGACGGCGCGGGCGAATTCGGTTGCCGGTGCCTTGGTCTTGCGGTCGGTGACAAGTTCGATGCCGAGGAAGAGACCCATGCCGCGCACATCGCCGATCACCTCGTAGCGGGTCTGCATGGCGCGGAAGGCATCTATCAGATAGTTGCCGACCGAAAGCGCATTGCCGCGCAGATCCTGCCCTTCGATCACGTCAAGCACCGCGAGACCGACGGCGCAGGAGACCGGGTTGCCGCCGAAGGTATTGAAATACTCCATGCCGTTGTTGAAGCTGTCGGTCACCTCGCGGGTGGTGACGACGGCTGCGAGCGGATGGCCGTCGCCGATCGGTTTGCCCATGGTGACGACGTCAGGCACGACGCCTTGGGTCTCGAAGGCCCACCAATGGCTGCCGACGCGGCCGAAACCGACCTGCACTTCGTCTGCGATGCAGACGCCGCCGGCCTCGCGTACGAGGCGATAGACTTCCTTCAGGTAGCCCTCCGGCAGGAACACCTGGCCGGCGACGCTCGGGATCGATTCCGCGATGAAGAAGCCCGGGCCTTCGCCCTTGGCCTTCATCGTCGCGATCAGTTCGGCGACGCTTTCGGCAAACCGCTTGCCGTGTTCCTCGACCGGCCAGTCGGCCGGTGCATGGTAGCTGTCGGGAATGGTGGCCACATGCACATGCGGCTTCGGTCCCTTGCCGCCCTTGCGGCGGAACTTGTAGGGGCTGATATCGATCAGCTCCTGCGTCGTGCCGTGATAGGACCAGTCGAGCGTGATCGCATTCTCGCGGCCCGTATGGACGCGCATCAACCTCAGCGCCAGGCTGTTGGCCTCGGAACCGCTGTTGACGAAGCCGGCGACCGTCAATTCCTTCGGCAGCGTTGCCGTCAGCCGCTCGGCATAGGCGACGATGTTGTCGTGCAGGTAGCGGGTGTTGGTGTTGAGGATCGCCGCTTGCTTTGCCATCGCCTCGACCACTGCCGGATGGGCGTGACCGATGTGGCAGACGTTGTTGAAGCAATCGAGATAGGCGCGGCCGCTGTCGTCGATCAGCCAGACGCCTTCGCCGCGCACGAACTTGATCGGCTTGTCGTAGGAGATCGAAAGGTTCGGCAGGAGCAATTCCTTGCGGCGCTTGACGATCTCGTCGTGCGAGCGGCCTTTCTTCTCGTAGAACTCCTCGGCGATCCCGGCGAAGGTGCGCGCATCGGGGAAGAGTTCGGCCCAGACGTCGAGGAACTGCGGCTCGCCGACGCCGAGGATTTCGGTCGCCGACAGAGCGATGTCGGTCGAAAGCTGCAGGTGCAGATGCGGCGCCCAGCCGCCATTTTCCTTCGGCGCTCCCATCTCGCCGACAAGCGCGCCGGCCGCAAGCTGGTCGCCGGCCTTGATGCGTCCCATGGCTTCGTGCGCCATATGACCCCAGAGCGTGACGAAGGGCGGGCATCCCTCGGGCTCATGGCGAAGTGCTATCAGGCAGCCATAACCGAGCGGGTCCTTCTCGATCTCGACGCTGACGACGGTTGCGGCAAGCGGGGTGTAGAGCCTGGTGCCGGCGGCCATGAACAGGTCGAGCCCGAGATGGCGAGTGCGGCGGGTGTGGTCGATGAAGCGCGATACGAACATCTCGCCGGCATAGACGGTGCGTTCCTCGCCAAAAGGTCCGATGCCGAGTTCGACGCCATGCGCGCGACAATAGTCTTCCCAGATCGCCTGGGCTTCATCCGGCTGTTCGCCAGCGGATTTTACCGTCATCGGGTGGGTGGGGTCGCCATAGGGGACGAGCGCTGCCGGATAGGTGGCGGCGGGGCGTTCGAGCAGTGGCTTCAGCGACTTGCGGTTCGCGTTGATCCAGGCGGCAACCTTGCGGGCGCCGGATGTTGCCTCGAAGCCGCAGGCATGCCGCAGGATGGCGGTGGCGAAACGCGGGTTCATCCGGTCGAGCTTGCGCAAAAGCGTCCAGGCCGGCCGTTCGCTGATGGCGAGATAGGGATTGTCGTCGGTATGGGCGCGGCGGGACGCCGAGATCGTGACCGACGTGACGAGGCGCATCGCGATGAGATCGAAGAGCAGATCGACCTCTTCTTCCGCCAGCGGATACTCCGCATGGAAGCCACGGGCGATTGCCGCAGCGGCGCCGATCGGATCGGGATGGTCGAGCCCGGCATAGGCGGCGGCGATCGCCACCTCTGCAATCACGGGCGCATGCAGGGCGTCGCCGAAATCGATGAGGCCGGAAATGGTGTCGTGATCGACTTTATCGACCAGCACGTTCCAATCGTTGGCGTCGTTGTGAATGACGGCGGCACGAAGGGTTGCAAGTCGTGGTGCCACGGTCTTTTCGAAGCGGACAAGGAAGCGTTCGAGCAAGGCACGGTCTTCGGCCGAGGTGACGTGGTGCAGCCGGTCGGCCGAACGGCCGGCATGGCGGATATCCCAGTCGAGATCGCGCAGCGCGCCCGGATGCATGAAGCTCTTGAGCGAGGCATCGAAGCGGCCGAGCATCCGTCCGAGCGACTGTAGCGCCGCATCGTTGCGCCCGGTTTCGGCAAGCGGCAGGCCCTCGACCCAGCTGACGAGCCGCAGGCGGTGGGTGACGCCGCGCGTGCTCGTGGTCGAAGCAAGGCTCGTGCCTGACAGCGTCGGGCGGATATGCGGCACCGGCAGGTCGGCGGCATGGGCGCCGACGTGGCTGAGCAGTGCGGTCTGGAAATCGCTTTCGACCTCGGGCTCGGCACCATTGATGATCTTCAGAATGGAGATGCTGCCGTCCTCAGCCTCGACCTTGAAGTTCTGATCGCGTTCGCTGGCAAGCAGCGAGAGTGCGCCGGAGAGGCCGTAATGCTCCTTCAGCAAGGCGGCTGCCGCTTCGGTCGAAAAGTCGGGCGTGGTCTTCAGCATATCGTTCATGGGGATCCTCATCTCGATGACGAGATTTGCATGGGCTGTGCTCCGATGCATCCGGCAATATGCCGGTTGCACCGGCACTATGTTTATAATAACCGTCATCTTGTCGGCGGGCACGGAGGAGGGGACATGCAGGACATCGACGCGATCGACCGCACCATCCTCAGCATTCTGTCGCAGGAGGCGCGGATCCCGATGAAGTCGCTGGCGGGCCGGATCGGGCTCTCCAGAAGTGCGACGACCGAGAGGGTCACGCGACTGGAAAAGGCCGGCGTCATTCGCGGCTATCGCGCCGATATCGGCCAGCTGGACGAGGGCACCATTCAGGCCTTTCTGCTGGTGACGCTGAAGCGCACGCCATCGATCGGCGTGCTCGACCGGCTTGCCGGTTTCTCTGCGGTCCGCAAGGTGTCCTCCGTCAGCGGCCAGCTGGATCTCGTCGTCGAGGTCGAGGTCGGCTCGATCAATGCGCTCAACGAGCTGCGCAACGAGGTGGCGACGATGGACAATGTCGAGGATCTGACCACCTCGATCGTGCTTAGGCGGGATATCGAGCGAAGCTGATACGCCGCCAGCGGAACCGAGGGCGCCTCGTCAGCCCTCGCTCAGCAGCTCCGCCTGCGGAGCAAGCCGTTCGAGCAGCGAGCGGCGCACGCGGCCGATGTCGCGCATCGGTGGCTCGCCGAAATGGCGGGCATATTCGCGACTGAACTGCGACTGGCTTTCATAACCCACCTGATGGCCGGCATCGCCGGCGTCGAGACTCTCCTCCAGCATCAGCCGCCGGGCCTCCTGCAACCGAAGCTGTTTCTGGTATTGCAGGGGGCTCATCGCGGTGATCGCCTTGAAGTGATGGTGTAGCGACGAGACGCTCATGGAAACACGGTTAGCGAGATCGTCGATCCGCAAGGGCCGCGAATAGTGTTCCTTCAGCCAGGCGACTGCGCGGCCGACCTGATGCGGCTGGCTGTCGGTCGTCGCCATCTGTCTGAGGCGATGGCCGTGCGGCCCGGTCAAAAGCCGGTAGAGGATTTCCTGCTCGATCAGTGGCAGCAGCGCAGGGATATCGTCCGGCCGCTCGAGCAGACGCAGCAAGCGAAGTGCGGCATCTTCGAGTTCGACAGTGATCTTGCTAACGCTCATGCCGCGCACGGAGGCGGCGGGTGCCGGCAGCTGCGACAGGGACGCAAGCAGCGCCTGGATCTTACCCGGATCGAGCGTGAAGGCCATGCTGAGATAGGGCTCGTCTGCAGAGGCCTGGCAGACTTGGGACAGAACCGGCAGGTCGATCGACGTCAGCAGATAATCCGAGGCGCCGTAGATCAGCGTCTCTTCGCCGAGAACCACGCGCTTTGCTCCTTGCACGATGATCGCCAAACTCGGCCTGTAGGCGGAGCAGTTAACCGGGGCGTCGCCGCCGTGGCGGTGCAGGCTCAGGCCGGCAATCTGCGTCATGTGATCACCGTCGGTTTTGGCAAACCGGGCAATGACGTCGATCATCTCGGGACGGGCAGTCTGTCGCGTGGCTGTCATAATCTCAGGTCTTTCCAGCGGCTTAGCGTTGTGTGAGGCAACGCTCAGATAGGGTCTCGACGTGCCATCTCCAGGATGTCGCTGTCAATCTTGTAGGATCGTGCAAAAACTTTGCAGGATCGCTCTAACGCTTGCAGCGTGCGCACCCTCATAGTCCTGATGCGTCAGGCCGGGCTCCCTCCGGACCTGCACCCTTTCCCAAAATGAGGACAGACTGATGGCCATTGCAAGAGGATATGCGGCGACCGATGCGTCGAAGCCGCTGACGCCCTTCACCTTCGAACGCCGCGAACCGCGCGACGACGACGTGGTGATCGAGATCAAATATTGCGGCGTCTGCCACTCGGACATCCACCAGGCCCGCAACGAATGGGGCAACTCGGCGTTCCCGATGGTTCCGGGCCACGAGATCGTCGGCATCGTCACGGCGGTCGGCTCCAAGGTGACCAAGTTCAAGGTCGGCGACCGCGCCGGCGTCGGCTGCTTCGTCGATTCCTGCACCACCTGCGCTACCCGCGATCTGGATCTGGAACACTACATGCCCGGCCTGGTCGTGACCTATAACGGCGTCGAAGCCGACGGCAAGACACCGACCCAGGGCGGCTACTCCGACAGCATCGTCGTCAAGGAAGGCTACGTTCTGTCGATCCCCGAGAACCTGCCGCTCGACGCTGCGGCACCGCTGCTTTGCGCCGGCATCACGCTCTATTCGCCGCTGCGCCACTGGAAGGCCGGCCCCGGCAAGAAGGTCGCGATCGTCGGCATGGGCGGTCTCGGACATATGGGCGTCAAGCTGGCGCATGCCATGGGCGCAGACGTGACCGTTCTCAGCCAGACGCTTTCCAAAAAGGAAGACGGGCTGAAGCTCGGCGCCGATCACTACTATGCCACCAACGACCCCGAGACCTTCACGGCGCTGGCGGGCACGTTTGACCTGATCATCTGCACGGTTGCCGCCGAGATCGACTGGAACGCCTACCTCAACCTGCTCAAGGTCGATGGCGATCTGGTGCTGGTCGGTATTCCGGAGAACGCCGTGCCGGTGCATGCCTTCTCGCTGGTGCCGGCGCGCCGCAGCATTTCCGGCTCGATGATCGGCTCGATCAAGGAGACCCAGGAAATGCTCGACTTCTGCGGCGAACACGACATCGTTTCGGAAATCGAAACGATCCGCATCCAAGAGATCAACGAAGCCTATGAACGCGTCGTCAAGAGCGACGTGCGTTATCGGTTTGTCATCGACATGGCATCGCTGCAGGACGCCGCCTAAGCTGAAAGCAGACGGCCCGGGATCTGTGTAGATCCCGGGCCGTTCTCCTATTTTTCTGCGACAGAGGCTCACACCAGCGGCAGCGGCCCGTCGTTCTTGATCTCTTCCATGACAGCATAGGTGCGGGTCTCCTTGACGCCCGGGAGCGTCCAGAGAACCTGGCCGAGGAAGTTGCGGTAGGCCGCCATGTCCTCGAACCGCGTCTTGACCAGATAGTCGAAGCCGCCTGCCACCATGTGACATTCGAGCACGGCCGGCGCCTGTCTGACGGCGGCGGCGAACTGGTCGAAGACGTCGGGCGTCGTCTTGTCGAGCATGACCTCGATGAAGACCAGCAGCCCAAAGCCGAGCTTCTGCGGGTCCAATCGCGCGCCGAAGCCCGAGACGTATCCCTCCTTCAACAGCCGGCGCAGGCGTTCGCTGGTCGCGGTCGGCGACAGGCCGATGCGATCGGCAAGCTCCAGATTGGTGATGCGGCCGTCCGCCTGGAGAATGTTGAGAATTCGTCGGTCAATCTTGTCGATCTGATGCATCGTGCCTCCCAACCGTGCCTCAGGCGGCAAGTCGCGTTTCCGCGAGCTTCACCCAGTAGGAAATGCCGTGCGGGATCGCCTCGTCGTTGAAGTCATAGGCCGGGTGATGCAGCCCGGCGGTGTCACCGTTGCCCATGAAGATAAAGGCGCCGGGGCGGGCAAGCAGCATGTAGGAGAAATCCTCACCGCCCATCATCGGATCGAGCGACGGCTGGACATTGCCGGCACCGGCAATCTCGGCTGCCGCCTGCAAGGCATAACCGGTCTCGTCGGCATGGTTCACCGTTACCGGATAGTTGCGGTTGTAGGAGACCTGGACGGTCGCGCCGTAGATCTGGGCAACACCCTCGGCAATCGTGCGGATGCGGCTTTCGCCGATCTCGCGCACCTCAGGCATGAGGGTGCGCACGGTGCCGCCAAGCACGGCTTCCTGCGGAATGACGTTGTGGGCGAAACCGGCATTGAACTTGGTGACGGAGACGACGACGGAGGCGAGCGGATCGACTGTGCGCGACGCAATCGTCTGCAAGGCGGTCACGATCTGCGTTCCGACGATGATCGGATCGATCGTCTTGTGCGGCTGGGCCGCATGGCCGCCGCGGCCCTTGATGGTGATGGTGAACTCGTCG
The DNA here is from genome assembly GCF_900103045.1 of Ensifer sp. YR511. Taxonomy (NCBI): domain Bacteria; kingdom Pseudomonadati; phylum Pseudomonadota; class Alphaproteobacteria; order Hyphomicrobiales; family Rhizobiaceae; genus Ensifer; species Ensifer sp. YR511. Next base: position 84,893 of record NZ_FNGR01000023.1, on the reverse strand, counting down.
GTCGAGGCCATGATCGGGCCGACGCGGCTGCCGAACTGGCCGACGGGCATGCCCGGCATGTTGTGCATGCCGTAGACTTCGGCAATGGCGAAGCGCTCCATCATGCCGTCCTTGACCATCTCGTTGCCGCCGCCGCCGCCTTCTTCTGCAGGCTGGAAGATCACCGCGACTTGGCCGGCGAAGTTGCGGGTCTCGGCGAGATACTTCGCCGCCCCGAGAAGCATGGCCGTGTGGCCGTCGTGGCCGCAGGCATGCATCTTGCCGGATGTCTCAGAGGCCCAGTCCTTGCCGCTCGTCTCGGTGATCGGCAGCGCGTCCATGTCGGCGCGTAGACCGATGGTGCGGCCCGCGCCGAGATTGCCGCGGATGAGGCCGACGACGCCGGTGCGGCCAAGCCCCGTCACGATTTCGTCAACGCCGAACTCCTTCAGTTTCTTTTCGACGAAGGCTGCCGTATTTTCGACCGCGAACAGGAGCTCCGGATTCCTGTGCAGGTGGCGCCGCCATTCGGTGACTTCATTCTGGAGCTCGGCGGCACGGTTAAGTATCGGCATCGTTTCGTCCTGTCGGTCTGTTCGATCACTAATTGTATCTGCGTATCGGTGTGGATTGGCACGACTGCCCGTGAATGGGCTTTGCCATCTCCTCGCCATATAGGCTAAATAGCCGGACGAGACGAGGCAACAGCGGATTTTCGAGGTCCTATCGTGGTGACAGCAGGATTTTTCACGCGTGGCAAGATGAAGGCGCTCGGAGTGACGGCGGCGACATGCGCCACGCTTCTTGCGGCGCTGCCGGCTGCGGCCAATCCAAGGCTGGTCGTCGACGTCAATTCGCTGAAGGTTTACGAGCACCAGGATATCTTCCAGAAATGGTATCCGGCGTCGCTGACCAAGCTGATGACGGCCTACACGGCCTTCCGCGCCATCAAGTCCGGTCAGCTCACGCTCGAGAGCCCGGTCATCATGACCAAGAACGCCGCCGCCGAGCCGCCGAGCAAGATGTTCTACAAGCCCGGCCAGGCGATGACGCTCGACAGCGCGCTGAAGATGATGCTGGTGAAGTCGGCAAACGATGTTGCGGTCGCGATCGCCGAAACGGTCGCCGGTTCGGAGCCCGCCTTCATCGAGCGGATGAATGCAGAGGCCCGCCGCATCGGCATGACCTCCTCGAACTTCATCAATCCCAACGGTCTGCCTGGTCCCGGCCAGTACACGACCGCCCGCGACCTTGCGGTACTCGCGATCACGCTCAAGCGCGAGTTTCCGCAATACGCCTCCTATTTCTCGCTGGAAGGTTTCACCACCGGCAAGAAGGATTATCCGAACTACAACATGCTGATCGGCCGCTTCGAAGGGGCTGACGGCATGAAAACCGGCTTCATCTGCGCCTCCGGCTTCAACCAGGTTTCATCCGCCACCCGCGAGGGGCGCAGCGTCGTCTCGGTCGTGCTCGGCGAGGACAGCCTCGGTGCGCGTGCGGATGAGTCCGCACGGCTCCTGCAGATGGCACTGACGACGAACGGCAACGGCAAGCCGTCGCTGGTGCAGATCCCGGCCTATGGCGAGACGCGCGACATGGTGGCCGATGTCAGCAAGCAGATCTGCTCGAAGGCGGCCGCGAAGGTTCGCAGCGAGGGCCGCGACGAAGCCGGCCGCCAGAAGCTGCTCTCGCCCTATATCCACGAAATCAACCGGCCGCTGAAGCTTGCCTTCGCCGGGCTGATCGCCGGCAGCGGCGAAAAAGCGCCGAAGCTTGCCGGCGACCCGGCCGGCCAGGGCGATGTCGCCAATGTGCCGATCCCGGTGCCGCGGCCGACCTTCTGATCGGAGTGCATGATGGTTAGTCCCTTGTCGGCGGTGCCGGTCTCGATCCTTACCGGCTTCCTCGGTGCGGGCAAGACGACGCTGCTCAACCGGCTGCTGAAGGATCCTGATCTCTCGGATACGGCCGTTATCATCAACGAGTTCGGCGACGTGTCGATCGATCATCTGCTGGTGGAAGCCTCCGGCGACGGGGTCATCGAGCTTTCCGACGGCTGCCTCTGCTGTACCGTGCGTGGCGAACTGGTCGATACGCTTGCCGATCTCATGGACCGCATGCAGACTGGCAAGATCAAGCCGCTGAAGCGCGTCGTTATCGAAACCACCGGCCTTGCCGACCCGGCGCCAGTGCTGCAATCGGTGATCGGCAATCCGGTCATTGCGCAGAACTTCCGGCTGGATGGCGTGGTCACCGTCGTCGACGCCGTCAACGGCCTGCAGACGATCGCCAATCACGAAGAAGCGCTGAAGCAGATTGCCGTTGCCGATCGCATCGTCATCAGCAAGACCGGCCTTGCCGAAACGTCGGAGCGTGATGCGCTGACGGCGCGGATCCGCGGGCTCAATCCGCGCGCGCCGCTGATCGATGGCGACAGCGCCGAAGCCGGGCGCGCAGAGCTGTTCGATTGTGGCCTCTACGACCCGTCGTCGAAGATCGCCGATGTCGGCCGCTGGCTGCAGGACGAGGCGCACCACGACCACGATGATCATGACCATGACCATGACCACGGTCACGATCATCACGACCACGATCACCACCATGATCATGGGCACGATCATCATCACCATCACGATGTGACGCGACATGGCGGCGACATCCGCTCCTTCAGCATCGTGCACGACCGGCCGATCGAGCCTATGGCGCTCGACATGTTCATCGATCTCCTGCGCTCGGCGCATGGCGAGAAGCTGCTCCGGATGAAGGCGATCGTCGCGGTTGCCGACAGGCCGGACCGGCCGCTGGTGCTGCATGGCGTGCAGAACGTCTTCCACACGCCGGAGCGGCTCGCCGCCTGGCCGGACCCGAACGACCGTCGCACGCGCATGGTGCTGATCACCAAGGGGTTGGAAGAGGCCTTCGTCCGCGACCTCTTCGACGCCTTCACCGGCAAGCCGCGCATCGACCGGCCAGACGCCCAAGCGTTGTCTGACAATCCGCTCGCCGTGCCAGGCATGCGGTTCTAAATCACCTCAGTAATCGAAGCGTTGCCGCGCGGCAGACGTGGCGTCTTACGAGCCCTTGCGGATGAGGAACCGGTGGCCGCCGTCGGCGGGTGCGGCCTCTACAAGCTTGTGGCCGTCCTCGTTGCAGAAATGCGGAATGTCGATCACCGCCAGCGGATCGGTGGTCTCAATCTCCAGCAAGGCGCCCGGCGCCAGCGAAGTCATGCGTTTACGCGTCTTCAAAACGGGAAGGGGGCATTTAAGCCCCCTCAGGTCATAGACGATCTTCTGTTCGTCCGGCATCAATTGCCCCAGATCTTCCAGAACGGCCGCTTCTTCGGCGGCTCTTCCGTCATAACAGGCGCTTCGGCGGCCGCATCGGCTGACGGTGTCGTTGCCGTGGTCACGGCAGCGGCCTGCTGCTGGGCGGCAGGGGCCGGCGCCTTCGCCTGCTTTGCGGTCGTTGCCGGGGCGGCTTGTGTCTGCGGTGCGGCAGTAGCCTGCTGTTCAGGCGTGATGACGACCGGGGCCGGCATCTGCAACTCCGGCTCGCTCTTGGAGAACAGGCTCCAGAAGGATTTCTTCGGCTGCTCGACGGCCGCCTGCATCACTGGCTGCGGAATGGGATTGGCGGCCGGGACCGGGACGTGCTTGCCGCCATCGGTCGCCTTTTCGAGTTCCTTCTTCTGGATCTCGACGGCCTGCTTGGTTTCTTCCGCTTCCTTCTGCAAGGCGATCTTCTTTTCGAGATCGCTCGCCTTCATCATCTTGCCGGCGTCAAGCGAGTTTCCGGTCGGCGCATAGGCGAGTTCGCGGCCGACGCGCTGCTTGGCGACGATCGCCTTGCGCTCGGCTTCGCTTGGCTCGTACCAGACCATGCCGTCATACTTCTTCATCGCCTTGTCGTAGTCGGTCTGGTAGCTCTTTTCGAAGCTCGCCATCGCCACCTGCAGGGCCGGCGGCGTCGACATGGCGGGGCACTGGCCACCCGGATTGAACGGGCCGGAGGCCTGCTGGTTGAAGACGTATTTCTTCTCGCAGACATTGACTTCCGGCGGACGCTTGGTGACTTCAAACTGGTCGTAGCCGACCTTCAGCATCTTCCAGAAGTCGATATTCGGATTGTCGCGGTGCCGCGCCATGTTCTCCGCGGTCATGCGGAAGGGGAAGGCCTGCAGCTGAACGCTTTCCTGGCCGCCCTTGAAGCTATCGCGGGCGAGCGCAAAGATCTCGATCATCTGCTCGTCGGTCATCGAGTAGCAGCCCGACGACGAGCAGGCGCCGTGGATCATCAGGTGTGTGCCCTGGCGACCGTTCGCCTTGTCGTAGGCGTTGGGATAGCCGGTGTTGATCGCCAGATAGTAGTTGGAATTGGGGTTCATCTGGCGCGGGAAGAGCGGGTAGAAGCCTTCCGGCGCCTGCCGGTCGCCTTCCTTCACCTTGGGCCCAAGCTTGCCGGACCAGGCGCAGATCTTGTAGGTCTTCAAAAGCTGGAAGCGGTTGGCGGTATTGGCCTTCCAGACCTCGAGCGTGCCTTCTTCCTTGAAGATGCGCAGCGCGATCGGGGCTTGCTTCTGCATCCCGAGCTCGCTCATCTTTTTGACCATCGGGGCAGAGACCTGATACTCGGTCTTGTTCCTGACGGACTTGATATCGACCGATGTCGTCGCATCCAGCGTTTCGTTGGTGCAGCCGGCAAGCGCGGCGACAATGGCGGCGGAAGCTAAAAGGTTCCAGAAACGCATCAGCAGAGGCCCGTTCAAACCCAAACTCGACTAGGAAAGCCCAAGTCCGCGAGGGTGGGCCTTTTAGAGAATCACTAAGCGATTATACTTCACGAATTCTTAACCCTGCAGGGTGGCCCTGCCGATGCGCTGTTCATGACCTCATGAATATGGCCAAGATTTGGCCACACTCCGCTTTGCAGTTGCGAAATCCGCTTCCGCAATCGCGGGCCATCAGATCGGGCGAGGGGAAGGTCGTGGGATTTCCGCCCCGCTCCCGCTTAAGGACTGCCGATCCGGCTTAGAGGTTACGGCCGATATTCAGATATTTTTGTCGGCGATCGGTGCGCAACTGGTCGCCATCGCGTCCGGAAAGTTCCTTGAGCGCGTCGGCGATCACGGTTCCGGTGCGGCCGATGACCGCGTTCGGGTCGCGGTGCGCGCCGCCGACCGGTTCCTGAATGATGCCGTCGATGACGCCGAGCGCTTTCAGATCCTCGGACGTGATCTTCATGTTGCTGGCCGCTTCCTTGGCGCGGGTGGAATCGCGCCACAGGATCGAGGCTGCACCTTCCGGCGAGATGACGCTGTAGATCGCATGCTCGAGCATGTAGACGCGGTTGCCGGTGGCGATCGCAATCGCACCGCCGGAGCCGCCTTCGCCGATGACGACGGTGACGATCGGCACGCGAACGTTCAGGCACATCTCGGTGGAGCGGGCAATCGCTTCCGCCTGGCCGCGCTCTTCGGCGTTAACGCCCGGGTAGGCGCCTGCGGTATCGACCAGCGTGATCAGCGGCAGGCCGAAGCGGTCAGCCATTTCCATGACGCGGATCGCCTTGCGGTAGCCTTCCGGACGGGGGCTGCCGAAATTGTGCTTGATGCGCGACTTGGTGTCGTTGCCCTTTTCCTGGCCGAGAACGGCGACCGGCATGCCGCGGAAGCGCGCAAGACCGGCCTGAATGGCGTCGTCGTTGGCGAAGTTGCGGTCGCCGGCAAGCGGCGTGAACTCGGTGAAGAGTTCGGCGGCATAATCCAGGAAGTGCGGGCGCGAGGGGTGGCGGGCGACCTGGGTCTTCTGCCACGGCGTCAGCTTGGAATAGATCTCGACCATCGCGTCGCGGACGCGCGTCTCCAGGCGTTCGATCTCATCCGAAGTGTTCACACTCTCGTCTTCGCCGGCGAGCTTCTTCAATTCGAGAATCTTGCCTTCGAGGTCGGAGATGGGTTTTTCGAAATCGAGATAGTTGTGCATGAGATGCGTTTCCGATCATTTTGCGACAAGGGTCTGCGGGCCGAAACCAGCCTGCCCGGCGGTCCTAATCCTGTTTTTTCGCCTGTTTGGCAAGAGGGTGATGGTTTTGCACCAGGTTGTGCAGCCGTTCTTCCAGAACATGTGTATAGATTTGTGTCGTTGAAATGTCCGAGTGACCGAGCAGTTCCTGCACCGCGCGAAGGTCGGCGCCATTGGCCAGCAGGTGGCTGGCGAAGGCATGTCTAAGCACGTGCGGGGAGATCGTGGCGACGCGAATGCTGGCGCGCGCGGCCAGCGATTTCAGATCGCGGGCAAAAACCTGGCGCGGCAGGAACCCCTGCTTGCCCGAGGAGGGGAAGAGCCACGGGCTCTCTCGGTTGCCACTTTCCTCGCGCGCAATCTCCTCGGCGAGCGCCTCGCCATAGGCCCGCATGGCCCGGATCGCTGCCTGCGATAGTGGAACGAGGCGGTCCTTGTTGCCCTTGCCGCGGATGACGAGGAAGCGGCCGTTCTGGGCGAGCACACTTGCCGGCAGCGACACCAGTTCGCTGACGCGCATGCCGGTCGCATAGAGCAGTTCGATCAGCGCATGCATGCGCAATTTGGCGAGGTGGTCGGTACCGCCGGCTGCCGCCTCGGTCTCCGCCTGGCCGATCAGGCGCGAGACGTCGTCGACGCTCAGCGTCTTCGGCAGGCTACGTCCCTTCTTCGGGGCGTCGAGGATCCCGGTGGGGTCGTCGCCGCGCATGCCTTCGGCGTAGAGGAATTTGTAGAACTGCCTGAGCGCCGAAAGCCGCCGCGCTTGCGAGGAAGCCTTGAAGCCCTGACCGGCGAGATGGGCGAGATACCCGCGAAGGTCATCTGGTGTCGCCCCGGTCAGCCCGGTTCCGAGCGTGCGCAGATGCGAGGAGGCATCTTCGAGGTCACGCTCGTAGGATTGCAGCGTGTTGACCGCTGCACCCCGCTCGGCGCTCATCATTTCGAGGAAAGCCTCGACATGGGCGGCGGAAAGATCGCTCATTGGGTCTTGTTCACCCGTTCGGACGGGATCTTCACGGTGACGTCGCGCTCCGTCGGCTCGACGAAGGTGACGAGAGAGATCATCGTGCCGTACACTATCCCGGCAATTACGGCGCAGAAGAACAGGAACCGGAAGAGGGTCGGCATTTCAATCTCCTCTGCATGTGCCTTTCGATCGAAGCGGACGTAAGGTTACATGCAGGCGTTCAAACGGCCAGTGCGTTTCAGGCGCTCGGAATGAGCGCGCGACGCTGTGGCGGGTGCCAGACCTATATGAACGCCGCTTCCGCCGAGTTCAAGAACCGTGAGCGGACGCGCGCGACGACTTGACGCTACACCCCGATTTGTCGATACCGAAAGGGAATGGGGAATAAGAAGTCCAATGAACGACGTGATCGAACCGGTTTCCGCAACGCTTGCCGAGCGGGCGAAGCTTGTACTCGGTAAACGTAATCTCGTGTTCATCGGCCTGATGGGCGCCGGCAAATCGGCAATCGGTCGTTTGACGGCTCAGGCGCTTGGCATTCCCTTCGTCGATTCCGACCATGAGATCGAGCGCGTCTCGCGCATGACGATCAGCGATCTCTTTGCCCGCTATGGCGAAGACGAGTTCCGGGCGCTTGAAACGCGGGTGCTGAAGCGGCTCTTGCGCAGCGGTCCGCGCGTGGTCTCGACCGGCGGCGGCGCCTATATCAACGAGCGCTCGCGCCGCCAGATCAAGAAGGGTGGCCTGACGGTCTGGCTGAACGCCGAGCTCGACGTGCTCTGGGAGCGGGTCAACAAGCGCGACACCCGGCCGCTGCTGAAGACCGAGAACCCGAAGCAGACGCTCGAAAACCTGATGAATGCGCGTTACCCGATCTACGCCGAAGCGGACCTGACGGTGCTGTCGCGCGATGTGAAGAAAGAGACGATGGTCGAGGATGTCCTCACCGCCGTCATCGAGTACCAGGACAAGAAGACCCATGAATAGCCATGCGATGCCTGCCGCCGAACGCAAGGTCCGTGTCGACCTCGGTGACCGTTCCTACGACATCCTGATCGGTCCCGGGCTGATTGCGGCGGCCGGTGAGGAAATCGCCGCCCGCCTCAAGGGGCGCAAGATGGCCGTCATCACCGATGAGAACGTCGCGCCGCGCTACCTTGAGCCGCTGATGGCGAGCCTTGGGGAGTGCGACATCGACGCCGTGTCGCTGGTGCTTCCCGCCGGCGAAAAGACCAAGAGCTTCGAACATCTGATTCCGGTCTGCGAAACGGTGCTTGGCGCCCGGATCGAGCGCAACGATGCGGTGATCGCGCTTGGCGGCGGCGTCATCGGTGATCTCACCGGCTTTGCCGCCGGCATCGTGCGCCGCGGCTCGCGCTTCATCCAGATACCGACCTCGCTCTTGGCGCAGGTGGATTCCTCCGTCGGCGGCAAGACCGGCATCAATTCGCCGCACGGCAAGAACCTGATCGGTGTCTTCCACCAGCCGGATCTGGTGCTGGCCGACACCGACGTGCTCGACACCTTGAGCGAGCGCGAATTCCGCGCCGGTTATGCCGAGGTCGCAAAATACGGGCTGATCGACAAGCCGGACTTCTTTGCCTGGCTCGAAAACAACTGGCAGGCGGTCTTTGCGGGGGGTAGCGCCCGCATTGAGGCGATCGCAGTCAGCTGCCAGGCCAAGGCGGACGTCGTGGCGGCGGACGAACGCGAAAATGGCCTGCGCGCGCTGCTCAATCTCGGCCACACCTTCGGCCATGCACTGGAGGCGGCGACCGAATACGACAGCGCCCGGCTGGTGCACGGTGAGGGCGTTTCGATCGGCATGGTGCTGGCGCATCAGTTCTCGACGCGCATGAACCTTGCGAGCGCCGACGATGCAACCCGTGTCGAGGCGCATCTGAGGGCCGTCGGCCTGCCGACGCGCATGTCGGAAATTCCCGGTACACTGCCTCCGGCAGATCGGCTGATGGACGCGATTGCCCAGGACAAGAAGGTCAAGGGCGGCAAGCTCACCTTCATCCTGACGAAGGGTATTGGCCAGTCCTTCGTCGCTGATGACGTCCCATCCTCCGAGGTTCTGAGCTTCCTGAGGGAAAAGCACCCGCAATGACCGGCGAAGCCTTCATTGCCTTCCTGGCGGAGTACTGGCTGTCGATCCTGTCAGTCTTCTGCCTGCTTGTGCTTTCGGGCTTCTTTTCGGGTTCGGAGACGGCGCTGACCGCCGCGTCGCGCTCGCGTATGCATACGCTGGAAAACAACGGCGAAGAGCGCGCCGGCATCGTCAACCGGCTGATCGAGCGTCGCGACCGGCTGATCGGCGCGCTGCTGATCGGTAACAATCTCGTCAACATTCTTGCCTCGTCACTGACGACGAGCCTGCTGATCGGTCTCTTCGGCGACAGCGGCGTGGCGATCGCCACACTCGCCATGACCGTGCTGCTCGTCATCTTCTCGGAAGTACTGCCGAAGAGCTGGGCGATTGCCTCGCCGGATCGTTTCGCGATTGCCGTGGCACCGCTCGTCCGTCTCTTCGTCGCCGTCGTCGGCCCGGTTTCGAGCCTCGTCAACGGCATCGTCCGGCGCCTGCTTAACATCTTCGGCATCAACCTGGCCTCCGACATGTCTATGCTGTCGGCGCATGAGGAACTGCGCGGCGCCGTGGACCTGCTGCACCGTGAGGGCTCGGTGATCAAGGCCGACCGCGATCGGCTCGGCGGCGTGCTCGATCTTGGCGAGCTTGAAATCTCCGACATCATGATCCACCGCACCAGCATGCGGGCGATCAATGCCGACGAGCCGCCGGAAACCTGCGTCCGCGATATTCTCGAAAGCCCGTTCACGCGGCTGCCGCTCTGGCGCGGGTCGACGGACAACATCATCGGCGTCGTGCATTCCAAGGATTTGCTGAGGGCGCTGGCCGAACCCAATGTCGAGCCGGAAAACCTCGATATCGTCAAGATCGCGCAGAAGCCCTGGTTCGTGCCGGACACGACCAACCTCAAGGATCAGCTCAACGCGTTCCTGCGTCGCAAGCTGCATCTGGCGATCGTCGTCGACGAGTATGGTCAGGTTCAGGGTCTGGTGACGCTGGAGGACATTCTGGAGGAAATCGTCGGCGATATCGCCGATGAGCACGACCTCGACATTCAGGGCGTGCGCCAGGAAGCCGATGGCTCGATCGTCGTCGATGGCTCGGTGCCGATCCGCGATCTCAACCGCGCGCTCGACTGGTCGCTGCCGGACGAGGAGGCGACGACGGTGGCCGGTCTGGTCATCCACGAGTCCAAGAGCATTCCGGAGGAACGCCAGGCCTTCACCTTCCACGGCAAACGCTTCATCGTGATGAAGCGGGTGAAGAACCGCATTACCAAGCTGCGCATCCGCCCGGCGGAAGAGGGCGCTCCGCTGGCCTGATGGCCGCGATTGCCTCTACCAGCGGGTCGGCTCGCCGGGGGCTGCCGGCTCGACGGCGAGCGCATGCAGGCCGGCGTCGAGTTCTGGCTTCAGGAGATCATTGATGGCGCGGTGGCGGGCGACACGGCTCATGCCGGCAAAGGCGCTAGAAACGATACGCACGCGCATGTGGGACTCGCCGGTACCATCGAAGCCCGGCTGATGGCCGGCATGCTGATGGCTCTCGTTGATGACCTCGAGCCGTTCAGGGTGGAAGGCCTCGATCAGCTTCTTTTCGATGGTCTCGGTGAGCGACATTCTTCCGTCCCATTTTGCTGTTTGCTTGGCGCCCCCTCGCAGTTAAGAACCCGGTAATCGCTGGCACGGCGGCGCAAAATGCCCGCACAAAGCCAGCAACATTCCGCTTTGTCAATTCTTGTTGTGACTCCCGCCAAACCCCATAATGAGCGCCATGAGACTCGATTCAAAATACTTCGATCGCATTCGAACCCGGCGCAAGGTCGAGCCGCAGGCAGAGCCGGCGGCTCCCGTCTGTCAGTGGGACGGCTGCGATCAGAAGGGTGTGCACCGGGCGCCCGTCGGTCGCAACGCCGAGGGGCAGTACTTCATGTTCTGCTTCGAGCACGTGAAGGAATACAACAAGGGCTACAACTTCTTCTCCGGCCTCTCCGACAGCGAGGTCGCCCGCTACCAGAAGGAAGCGATCACCGGTCATCGGCCCACCTGGACTGTCGGCGTCAACAAGAACGCGAAGAACGGCCCGACCCAGTCGCAGACGCGGTCTGGCTCTGCCGGCGCCCAGGCCCGCATGCGCGATCCCTTCGGCTTTGTCAGCGAGGCACGGGCGCGATCCGGTCGTCCCGAGCCACGTCAGCGCAAGCTGAAGACGCTCGAGGCGAAGGCCTTCGAAACGCTTGGTCTCGGAGCCTCGGCGACCACTCCCGACATCAAGGCGGCATACAAGGACCTCGTCAAGAAGCATCACCCCGATGCCAATGGCGGAGATAGAGGATCGGAAGAGCGTTTTCGCGCGGTTATTCAGGCCTACCAATTGTTAAAACAGGCTGGTTTCTGCTAACAACCCGGATTAATACAGAAGCACTTTTGCAGGCGAATGCGCGGGTGCCGTCCGGTGGCCGCTCTGGAGACATGATGAGCAAGATTGACCTCGACATTTCCAACCTCCCCGACACCACGATTTCCGTCCGGGAGGTTTTCGGCATTGATACGGATTTGCGCGTTCCTGCCTATTCGAAGGGCGACGCCTATGTCCCGGATCTGGATCCGGACTACCTCTTCGACCGCGAAACGACGCTCGCCATTCTCGCAGGCTTCGCCCACAACCGACGCGTGATGGTGTCGGGCTATCACGGCACCGGCAAGTCCACCCATATCGAGCAGGTCGCCGCGCGCCTCAACTGGCCGTGCGTGCGCGTCAACCTCGATAGCCATGTCAGCCGTATCGACCTCGTCGGCAAGGACGCGATCGTCGTCAAGGACGGCCTGCAGGTCACCGAATTCAAGGACGGCATCCTGCCCTGGGCCTACCAGCACAATGTCGCGCTCGTCTTCGACGAATACGATGCCGGCCGCCCGGACGTCATGTTCGTCATCCAGCGCGTGCTGGAATCCTCCGGCCGCCTGACGCTGCTCGACCAGAGCCGTGTCATCCGTCCGCACCCGGCCTTCCGCCTGTTTGCGACCGCCAACACCGTCGGCCTCGGCGACACGACCGGCCTCTATCATGGCACGCAGCAGATCAATCAGGCGCAGATGGACCGCTGGTCGATCGTCACCACGCTGAACTACCTGCCGCACGACAAGGAAGTCGACATCGTCGCCGCCAAGGTCAAGGGCTTCACTGCCGACAAGGGCCGCGAGACCGTCTCCAAGATGGTACGTGTCGCCGACCTCACGCGCGCAGCCTTCATCAATGGCGATCTCTCGACCGTCATGAGCCCGCGTACGGTCATCACCTGGGCCGAGAACGCCCACATCTTCGGCGACATCGCTTTCGCCTTCCGCGTGACCTTCCTCAACAAGTGCGACGAGCTGGAGCGGGCGCTGGTCGCCGAGCACTACCAGCGCGCCTTCGGCATCGAGCTGAAGGAAAGCGCTGCCAACATCGTGCTCGAAGCCACCGCCTGATCCCACGGCCTGCCGTCCCCTTTGGGAGGGTGGGCCATGACGCTGTGGCAAACCGGATGACGCCCCACTGGGGCGCCGTCGCCTCTGGCTGAAGAAGGAACTGTCGTGAGCTCGAATTCGAAGGCAAAGCCAACCACGCGCGAGAATGCTGCGGAACCGTTCAAGCGGGCGCTTTCCGGCTGCATCCGATCGATCGCGGGCGATGCCGAGGTGGAAGTCGCCTTCGCCAACGAGCGGCCGGGCATGACCGGCGAACGCATCCGTCTACCGGAACTTTCCAAGCGCCCGACCCTGCAGGAACTTGCCGTGACCCGCGGGCTCGGTGACAGCATGGCGCTGCGCAAGGCCTGTCACGATGCGCGTATCCACGCGACCATGTCGCCGCAAGGCGCAGATGCCCGCGCGATCTTCGATGCGGTGGAGCAGGCGCGTGTCGAGGCGATCGGGTCGCTGCGCATGGCGGGTGTCGCCAAGAACCTCAACGTCATGCTCGAAGAGAAATACGCCAAGGCGAATTTCGCAACGATCGAGCGCCAGGCGGACGCGCCGCTCGGCGAGGCCGTAGCGCTGCTGGTGCGCGAGAAGCTGACGGGCCAGAAGCCGCCGGCATCTGCCGGCAAGGTGCTCGACCTCTGGCGCGAGTTCATCGAGGGCAAGGCTGCCGGCGACATTGAGCACCTGTCGTCGACGATCAACAACCAGCAGGCCTTTGCCCGGGTCGTTCGCGACATGCTGACCTCGATGGAAGTCGCCGAGAAATACGGTGACGACGACAACGAGCCGGACGAGCAGGAAAGCGAGACCGACGAAGACCAGCCGCGCAGCCAGGAGCAGGACGAGAACGCCAGCGACGAGGAAGCCGGCGACGATGCCGCACCCGCCGACGAGAACCAGGCTGCCGAAGAGCAGATGGAAGAAGGCGAGATGGACGGCGCGGAGATCTCCGACGACGACCTCCAGGACGAAGGCGACGAGGACAGCGAAACGCCCGGCGAGGTCAAGCGTCCGAACCAGCCCTTCGCCGACTTCAACGAGAAGGTCGACTACGCCGTCTTCACCCGCGAGTTCGACGAGACCATCGCCTCGGAAGAGCTTTGCGACGAGGCCGAGCTCGACCGGCTGCGCGCCTTCCTCGACAAGCAGCTTGCCCATCTGCAGGGTGCGGTCGGCCGGCTTGCGAATCGGCTGCAGCGCCGCCTGATGGCGCAGCAGAACCGCTCCTGGGAGTTCGATCTCGAAGAGGGCTATCTCGACTCGGCGCGACTTCAGCGCATCATCATCGATCCGATGCAGCCGCTCTCCTTCAAGCGCGAAAAGGACACTAACTTCCGCGATACCGTCGTGACGCTGCTGATCGACAATTCCGGCTCGATGCGAGGCCGCCCGATCACGGTTGCCGCCACTTGCGCCGATATCCTGGCGCGCACGCTCGAGCGCTGCGGCGTCAAGGTCGAGATCCTTGGTTTTACCACCAAGGCGTGGAAGGGTGGGCAGTCACGCGAGAAGTGGCTGGCCGGCGGCAAGCCACAGGCCCCGGGTCGCCTCAACGACCTGCGACACATCGTCTACAAGTCTGCCGACGCTCCGTGGCGCCGCGCACGACGCAATCTGGGCCTGATGATGCGGGAAGGCCTGCTCAAGGAAAACATCGACGGCGAGGCGCTGATTTGGGCGCATGAGCGGCTGATGGCGCGGCGCGAACAGCGGCGCATCCTGATGATGATTTCGGACGGCGCGCCGGTCGACGACTCGACGCTGTCGGTCAATCCCGGAAACTATCTGGAGCGTCACCTGCGCGCGGTCATCGAGCAGATCGAAACGCGCTCGCCGGTGGAACTGCTGGCAATCGGTATCGGCCACGACGTGACGCGCTACTATCGCCGTGCCGTCACGATCGTCGATGCCGATGAGCTTGCCGGCGCGATGACCGAACAGCTGGCCGCACTCTTCGAGGACGAAAGCCAGCGCCGCGGTTCTTCGCGTCTTCGCCGCGCCGGGTGATGCTTCCCCCTTGGGGGCGGTGGAACATCGCCTCCGAGCTGCCAATCGGCACCTGCACGCATCGCTGGCGGCCGAAGTCAATTTACGGACATAGTTTTACAGTCTACCAAGCTACCATGCGTGGCGGGCTCACTGTGAGCGCACGCCGCGTCATTCCCGATGCCCCCCTGAAGGTACTTCTCTTGATGCTTGGCCGCGGTCTCCTAGCCCTTTTCCTCCTGACTTCGGCCTGCCCGGCATGGTCCGCTTCCGATAGCGAAGACCTGCCGATCCGCAGCCGCCAGATCAGTAATTTCGCTGTCGGCTCCAGCGCCACCCGGTTTGGCGCCCTGGAGTTTCTCGGCGGTCTGGAGATGACCTCGTCAAATCCGCTGTTCGGCGCGGTTTCGGCAATCCGCTTTCGTCCTGACGGCAGCTCTTTCGTTGCCGTCATGGATACCGGCCACTGGCTGGAAGGTGCGGTAACCCGCGACGAGCAGGGACGGCTTTCCGGTATCACCAACCTGACCGCCACGCCGATGGCGGATCGTAACGGTGATGTCGGCCTGGCGAAATGGAAGGTGGATTCCGAAGGGCTTGCCCTTCGAGAAGGCCAGGCGATCGTCAGTTACGAGCAGGCCCATCGCATCGACATCTATCCGGATCCGGGTTTTGCCGGCTCGAAGCCGATCGGAAGCCTGGCATTGCCGTTTCCGATCAGCGAGCTGCGCAGCAACGCCGGCATTGAGACGATCGCGGTCTCGCCGAAGGATAGCCCCCTCGCGGGCGCCATGATCGCCATTGCCGAACGCAGCGTCGACAAGGCGGACAATCTTTTGGCCGGCATCCTCGACGGGCCACAGCGCGGCGCATTCAGCGTCGTGCGCAAGGATCCCTATGCGGCAACCGATGGTGCCTTCCTGCCGAACGGCGACCTCTTGCTGCTGGAGCGACGTTTCTCCTTCGGCTCAGGTCTCGGCATGCAGATCCGTCGGATCCCAGGCGATAAGATCAAGCCCGGCGCGGTCGTCGACGGCGAAGTCCTCCTCGAAGCGGACATGGGCTACCAGATCGACAACATGGAAGGCCTCGACGTCGTCGTGCGTCCCGACGGCGAAGTGCGGGTCATCGTCGTCTCCGACGACAACCATTCGATCCTCGAGCGCAACCTGATGCTGGAGTTCCGGCTCAACACCGCGCTGACACAATAAGCCAGCCAACTCCTGAATAGTGCGATCCGCCCGATCGTGTGGAGATCCGGCCAAGAGCCGGTGAAGGATCGAGCCGTCTCGCTCGGCGGGGCTGCGCAGAGGCCCGAACAAGCTCGTCCGATG
Source organism: Ensifer sp. YR511 (assembly GCF_900103045.1). NCBI lineage: Bacteria > Pseudomonadati > Pseudomonadota > Alphaproteobacteria > Hyphomicrobiales > Rhizobiaceae > Ensifer > Ensifer sp. YR511. The sequence continues at coordinate 69,042 of NZ_FNGR01000023.1, read as the reverse complement.
CTTGACGGTGTCCCGGCAAAGGCCTATTGGCCGATTGTCCGTTGAAGGAGATTTATGCGCAGAGGCTGAAAATTTACCCGCATTCGCGGTTGTTCAAGGCGCCGAACAGGCGTCCCTCTTGACGCATATCTATTGAACGGAAAAACCATGAAAAAAATGGGTGTGATGATCCGCGCCTATCGTGCTGCGGATTTGGAAGAACTGTCGGCCATCTGGTTCGAGGCCTCGATAACGGCGCACGCTTTTGTCGGCGAGGCGCGGTTGTGTGAACAGCGCCTGTTGATCGAGACCGTCTATCTGCCGAACGCGGAGACTTGGGTCGCCATCCGGGACGGCGAACCGGCCGGGTTCGTCAGCTTGCTCGACGATTTCATCGGCGGGCTGTTCGTCTCGCCGCGACACCAGGGTGCCGGCATCGGCCGCTTGCTGGTTTCGCATGCCCTGCAGCTGAAGGGGCAGCTCCGCTTGGAGGTCTACACCGCCAATTCGCAGGCCTATGCCTTCTACGAGAACCTCGGCTTTGAAGAACAGTCCCGGCGGTCGGAAGACGACGAAGGGCTGCCATTCGAAAACGCTCAGATGCTTTTGAAGCAGCGCTAGAAGGTGAGGCGCGGGGAAGGGCGGCTGCTGCTCTTCCCCGCGCCTTGCAATCGACGCCCGGTCGCCGCTTCGGCGCGGGCCGAGGCGTGCCGGCAGGCGGCCCTTAGGCCGCCTGCTTTTCCGCAGCGGGCATGGGCTTCACGATGCTCATCAGCGCGCCATAGGGGAGCAGCATGACGAGGCCGCAGAGGATCTTCACGCTCAAGTCACCGACCGCCCAGGAGATCCAGCGCGGTGCTTCAGCCGCAAGTACGCCGAGGAGCGGTGCGGTTTCCAGCGCAAAGCTGTCGTTCGGGCCGAAGAACACGAAGAACGGTGCGAACGCAAAGGAGAAGAACATTGCGGTATCGAGCGCCGAGCCGATCAGCGAGCCTGCGAGCGGCGCATGCCACCAGCTCTGACGGCGGAGCCGGTTGAACACCGATATGTCCAGGAGTTGACCGAACAGGAAGGCCGAGCCCGACGCGATAGCGATGCGCGGCGTGGCGGCGACGATGGAGAGCAGAATGGCGACGATGAAGCCTGCGACTACCACGCGACGCGCGATGCGCGGCCCGAACTGGCGGTTGGTAAGGTCGGTCACCAGGAAGGCGAAGGGATAGCTGAAGGCGCCCCAGGTGAGGAGATCGCCGAGCTGCATACCGGCAATCGAGCCCGGTAGCGGAAACTGAACGAGGATGTTCGAGGCGACGACCACGAGGGTCATCAGCGCGACATGGACGAAGAAAGTGCGGTTGATCAGCATTTTTTTATCCTGGGGTATGCCACCAGCTAGAGGGATGAAAGCAGGGCAGTGCACCCGGCCGATGAAGGCAAAAGCGCGTATCGGTTAAGAAACGTGCGCACGAGAAAAAGGCTTGCCGGATGAACCCGCAAGCCTTTTAAACGCGTGTCAAAGACGGTGCGCTGGCGCCGATTAGGCGGCTTCAGCAACCTTCTTGACGATCTGGCGACGCAGCAGGCGAGCGCGCATGCTCAACTCGTTCTCGTCCGACTTCAGCAGGAAGGCGTCGAGGCCGCCACGGTGTTCAACCGAGCGGAGAGCAGCTGCGGAAACGCGCAGGCGGTAGCGCTGGCCGAGAGCATCGGAAATCAGCGTGACGTTGCACAGGTTCGGAAGGAACCGGCGCTTGGTCTTGTTGTTGGCGTGGCTTACATTGTTGCCCGACTGGACGCCCTTGCCGGTCAATTCGCAACTACGGGACATGGTACACCTATTCTCTTTATCGCCGCCGGACAATGCGGTAGCGGGCCCAGAGCCCAGGCCGCGTTCCTAGGCCATTATTGGAAAGTCGCGGTTCTATAGTCAGAGACGGCCCGCCCGTCAAGCCAAACCTCTTGCATTCTCGGAAAACCGCGGTTTTTCCCGGCCGATCTGCCCATGCGAAGCGCTATCCGGGCAACAATAATGGTGCGTGAGACCCATTCCAAGCGGTTTTGCTATGCGCTATTTCTTGACCGAGGACACACGACGGTTTGGTTCCGTGATTGGACCGACCGCGTAGCCGGCGACAGCGAAATGGCGCAGAAAAGCCGTAAACACCCTGCATTTCAGGGTATTGCGGCGATGTTCAAGTGATGGATTCCTAAAGGCATGAAGTTGCGAAATGGCTTTCGCGGGGCAATGCTGCTTTCGGCGGTCTTGTTTTCCACAGCATCATCGGCCGCCGATGCCGAGCATCTGACGGATTACAGCATCTCGCTGTCCGGTCTGCCGGTGGCGCGCGCCTCATTCCACACCGAGGTTCAGAAGAATCGCTACACGATATCGGGGACGCTGAAATCGGCGGGCCTGCTCGATATCCTCAGCCGCACGTCGGGCCAGACACAGGTTTCCGGCGTTGTCGACAAGGATTACCTGCGCGCGTCGCAATATTCGATGTCCTATCGCAGCGGCTCGAAGAGCCGGGCGATCAGCGTTACCTACCGCAACGGCAATGTCGTGCATGCGAGCATGACGCCGAAGCGCACGCCTTTGCCGAAGAACTGGGTGCCGGTCACCTCGCGCGACATGCGCAACGTTCTCGATCCGCTTTCGGGGCTGATCATTCCGGCGCAAGCGCGCGTCTGCCCCAACACCCTGCCGATTTTCGACGGCGAGTCGCGGCTCGACATCAAGCTTTCGCCGAAGGGCACCAGGCCTTTCAAGACGAAGGGCTTCGAAGGCGAGGTGATCGTCTGCGGCATCCGCTTCGTGCCGAAGGCCGGCTACAAGAAGGGCCGCGAGGACGTCGAATATCTGCGGCGACTGCAGACGATGGAAATCTGGTTCGCCAAGGCTGAGACCATGAATGTCTATGCCCCCGTCTATGTCCGCATCCCCACCAAGCTCGGGCCGGTCACGGTCTCGGCGACGCGATTTGGTGGTTGACGCGCGATCGCGTGCAACTAAAAGGTTAAATACCAGCAAGCACCGTGATTTTGACGGCGCAGGTTTCCGTTGAGAGAAATCGCGCCCGGGGACGACTATGAAACTCAAGGCAACTCTGATCGGTTTTTCGGCCATCCTGATGTGGTCGCTGCTCGCGCTGTTCACGGCGGCATCGGGCAAGATGCCGCCGTTCCAGCTTTCGGCAATCTGTTTCCTGATCGGCAGCCTGCCCGGCCTTGCGGTGCTTGTGGCAAAACCGGAGCGCCTGGCGCTGCTCAAGCAGCCGGCGAAGGTCTGGATCACGGGCATTGCCGGCCTCTTCGGCTATCACTTCCTCTACTTCACGGCGCTGCGCAATGCGCCGGCGGTGGAGGCCGGGCTGATCGCCTATCTCTGGCCGCTCTTGATCGTTGTCGGTTCGGCACTGCTGCCGGGGGAGCGGCTGCGCTGGTATCACATCGCCGGCGCGCTTGCGGGCCTCGTCGGCACGATCCTGATCGTCGCGCGCAACGGCGTCGCCTTCGACGATGCCTATCTCATCGGCTATGGCGCGGCCTTCCTCTGCGCCTTTACCTGGTCGGGTTATTCGCTGATCACACGCCGCTTCGAGGCGGTTTCGACCGATGTGGTCACCGGCTTCTGCCTTGCCACCTCGATCCTGTCCTTCGTCTGCCATCTCGCGCTCGAAACGACGGTCTGGCCGGCGACGACCTTCGAGTGGCTGGCGGTCGCGGGCCTCGGCCTCTTGCCGGTGGGGGCGGCCTTCTATGCCTGGGACTTCGGGGTGAAGAACGGCGACATCCAGCTTCTCGGCGTTTCGAGCTATGCAGCACCGGTGCTCTCGACGCTGATCCTGATCCTCTTCGGCTTTGCCGAGCCATCCTGGCGCATAGCGCTTGCCTGCCTGTTCGTCACCGGCGGGGCGGTGCTCGCCGCCCAGGATCTGATCTTGCGCAAGGATGCCGCGGCCACCCAGCCGGCGGAATAGTCCGAAAGATCGCTATCGGGTTGGCGGCTGCCAGTCGGGGGCTGCCATCTCGAAGGCGGCAAAATCGAAGGCCGGCGCGACCGTGCAGCCGACCAGCGTCCAATCGCCGAGCGAGGCAGCCGACTGCCACCAGTTGGCCGGCACCACGCCCTGCGGCCGCTCACCGTCCCGGATGTCGGGCCCAAGCCGCAACGTCTCGGCGGGCTTCCCGTCCTCGGCAATGCTGAGTTCGAGTGGCGCGCCGGCGTGGTAGTGCCAGATCTCGACGGCGTCGCGGACGCGGTGCCAGTGCGAACGGTCGTCACGCTCAAGCAGATAATAGATCGCCGTCGAATGACCCCGCGGGCCGCCGGCCGTGTCACGGAAGGTCTCGATGTACCAGCCGCCCTCCGGATGGCGTGTGAGGCCGAGCGCCTCGATGACCTCTTCCGCCGTCTGTGCTTCAGCCATCAGAAGTTATCCTTCCGCTTGCGGATTTCCGCAAAGACCGCGGCATCGTCGGCATCTCGCAGGCCGAGATGGGCGCGAATGCCGGGATCGGCGGCGCGCAGGAACGGGTTCGTACGCTTCTCCAGGCCGATTGTCGTCGGCGCGGTGAAGCCGCCGTCGCAGCGGATTTCCTCGATCTCGGCAGCGCGCGCCTTGAGTTCGGCATTGTCGGGATCGACCGTGACCGCGAAGCGGGCATTGGAGAGCGTGTATTCGTGGCCGAAATAGACGGTCGTGTCGTCCGGCAAGGCCATCAGCCGGCTGAGAGACTGCCACATGGTCGCCGGCGTCCCCTCGAACAGACGGCCGCAGCCGAGCGCAAAAAGCGTGTCGGCGGCAAAGAGCAGCTTGTCCTGTGGAAAATGGAAGCAGATATGGCCGGCGGTATGGCCGGGTGTTTCGATCACCTCGACGTTGCGGCCCGCAAACTCGAAGCGTTCGCCATGACGCACCGTCTTGTCGAGGCCCGGAATTTTCGCGGCCTCGTTGAACGGACCGATGATGATGGCGCCGAAGCGGGCTTTCAACGCGTCATTGGCCGCGACGTGGTCGCCATGATGGTGCGTCGTGAGAATATGGGTGAGCGTCCAGCCGCGGCGTTCCAGCGCCTCCAGGATTGGCGGCTCCTCGGGCGCGTCGATCGAGGCGGTCAGGCCGCTTTCGGGGTCGTGGATCAGCACGCCGAAATTGTCGGTGCGGCAGAGGAAAAGATCGAGTTCGAGCGCGGCCATGGCAGGTCCTCCGGTCAGGAGAGGGGAGATGCTGCCGAATGTAGCGAGCCTTACCTTGAAGTCTACCGCTTCGAAGCTAACATGTTGCGAATGCATACCGATATTGTCGACCTTCGCGAATTCTATCACTCCGAGCTTGGCCGGATGGCGGAGCAATCCGTCACCATGGCGCTTTCGTCCGTCTGGGCGCGGCTGCCGGACGAGCGGCTGGTCGGCCTCGGCTATGCCGTTCCCTATCTCGAGCGGTTCCGCAAGGACACGGAGCGCACCTTCGCCTTCATGCCTGCGGGCCAGGGCGCGGTGAACTGGCCGGTTGCCGAGCTTTCCTCGACGGCGCTGGTGTTCGACGAGGAATTGCCGCTGCCGGACGCATCGATCGACCGGGTGCTGATGGTGCATTCGCTGGAATTTGCCGAAAGTCCGCGCGAGACGATGAAGGAGATCTGGCGGGTGCTGGCGCCGGGCGGCCGGCTCGTGATCGTCGTGCCCAATCGACGCGGCGTCTGGGCACGCATGGAGCATACGCCCTTCGGCTCCGGCCGACCCTATTCGCGCGGGCAGCTGACGGCGCTGTTGCGCGAGACCAACTTCACGCCGGGGGCTACGGCCGACGCGCTGTTCTTCCCGCCGTCGAAGCTCCGGGCGATCCTGCGGCTGCGCCGAGGCTTTGAGCGGCTCGGCCGCTGGCTCTGGCCAGTGTTCTCAGGCGTCATCGTCGTCGAGGCGCAGAAGCGGCTTTACCAGGGGCTACCGGTTGCAGCGCGTGCGTCCCGCCGTGTCTTCGTGCCGGTGTTGGCGCCGCAGGGCGTGCCGAGCACACGCGAACGGCCACGCCTCACCCGATAAGGCGCTGCGTACAGGCGGCGGACCCTCGACAAAAGCCGCTTGCGCCGGTAATGGCTTGACCTCTTTTCCTGCCTATAGCGCCCCGCGCCTCCCAAGGCGCGACAAAGGTCGCTGTGGCACCTTGATGGCCATAGAAAGCTGACCCGATGAGCCTTGCTTCGAAGAGCCCTGAGCCGCGTCCCGGCATCCTTGACATTGCCGCCTATGTGCCAGGCAAGGAGCATGCGCCGGGTGTCGCCAAGGTGCATAAGCTCTCGTCGAACGAAACGCCGCTCGGTGCCAGCCCGAAGGCGATAGAAGCCTTCCAGGCGATGGCCTTCAATCTGGAGCGCTATCCGGACGGCCAGGCGCGGGCGCTGCGGGAGGCGATCGGGGCCGTTCACGGGCTCAATCCGGCAAACATCATGTGCGGCAACGGCTCGGACGAATTGCTCGGGTTGCTGTGCCACACCTATCTCGGCCCCGGCGACGAAGGCATCATCACCGAGCACGGTTTCCTGGTCTACAAGATCCAGATCCTGGCGGCCGGTGCGACGCCCGTAACCGTCGAGGAAAAGGATGCGCGCGTCGATGTGGACGCCATCCTTTCCGCGGTCACCGAGCGGACCAAGATGGTCTTTCTCGCCAATCCCGCCAATCCGACCGGCACCTATATCCCGGTCGACGAAGTCCGCCGGCTGCATGCGGGCCTGCCCGAGGGCGTGCTCCTGGTGCTCGACGCCGCCTATGCCGAATATGTGCGCCGCAACGACTATGCCGCCGGTCTTGAGCTCGTCTCGGCCAGCCGCAACGTGGTAATGACCCGCACCTTCTCGAAGATCTATGGTCTTGCCGGCCTGCGCATCGGCTGGATGTATGCGCCGCCGGAAGTGATCGACGCGGTCGACCGTGTCCGCGGGCCGTTCAATCTCAGTGCGCCTTCCATTGCGGCGGGTGCGGCGGCGATACGCGATCAGGCTTTCGTCGCAACGGCGGTCGATCACAATCTCACCTGGCTTGCCCGCGTTGCCGAAGCGCTCGAGGCGATCGGGCTCCGCATCACGCCGTCGGTCACGAATTTCGTGCTGATCCATTTCCCCGACGAGGCCGGCAAGCGGGCGGAGGAGGCCGATGAGTTCCTGACCCGCCGCGGCTATATCCTCAGGGCAGTCCGCAGCTACGGCTTCCCGAATGCGTTGCGCATGACCATCGGCTCCGCGGAAGCCAACGAGGGCGTCATCGCGGCGCTGACCGAATTCATGGGACGGAAATAATGGCTCAGCAGTTTGAAACGATCGCCCTCATCGGCATTGGTCTGATCGGCTCGTCGATCGCGCGCGAAATCCGCGAGAAGCAACTCGCCGGCACGCTCGTGGTCTCCACGCGCAGCGAGGCGACGCTGAAGCGGACGCAGGAACTCGGGCTCGGCGATCGCTATACGCTGTCGGCCGCCGACGCCGTTCGCGACGCGGATCTCGTTATCGTCTCGGTGCCGGTCGGCGCGTCCGGTGCCGTTGCCGCCGAGATCTCAGCCCATCTGAAGCCAGGCGCCATCGTCACCGACGTTGGTTCGACCAAGGGTTCGGTGATCGCACAGATGGCGCCGCACTTGCCCGAGAACGTGCATTTCGTGCCGGGGCACCCGATCGCCGGTACCGAGCATTCCGGCCCGGATGCCGGCTTCGTCGGCCTCTTCCGCGGCCGCTGGTGCATCCTGACGCCGCCCCCTGGCGCGGATGAGGAAGCGGTGGCGCGGCTGCGGCTTTTCTGGGAGACGCTCGGCTCGATGGTCGAGGAGATGGACGCCGAACACCACGACAAGGTGCTGGCAATCGTTTCGCACCTGCCGCACATCATCGCCTACAACATCGTCGGCACGGCTGATGATCTCGAGACCGTTACCGAATCCGAAGTCATTAAATATTCGGCTTCGGGCTTCCGCGACTTCACGCGTCTGGCGGCATCCGACCCGACCATGTGGCGCGACGTCTGCCTGCATAACAAGGATGCGATCCTGGAGATGCTGGCGCGGTTTTCGGAAGATCTCGCCTACCTCCAGCGGGCGATCCGCTGGGGCGACGGCGACAAGCTGTTCGATCTCTTTACCCGCACCCGGGCCATTCGCCGCTCGATCATTCAGGCCGGCCAGGACACGGCGATGCCGGACTTCGGTCGCCATGCCATGGATCAGAAATAGCCTGAGCAGATCAAGGAAGACCGTGGAGCGGTCTTCCTTCCTATGAGGCGTATGATCGTAGCCTAGAGGGTCGGCAGGACGCCGATCGGGATGAAGGCGAGGAATGCCGTGCCGTCGCGCACGTTGAGCTTCACGGTCGCCTCGTTCTTGCCGTTGGCGAGAGCCTTCAGCATGTTGGCGGTGTTGTCGACGAGGTTGGCATCATCCGGGATCAGGGTGACCAGATTGGCGCGCCAGGCCTCGATATTGGTCATCGTCAGCGAGAACTCGCCAGAAATCAGTCCCTGATCATTGACCGAGAACGGCCCGGAAAGCTTGGCGTTCATGCCTGAGCCGAGGTCGAGGGTGAGCTGTCGCAGCTCGCCCTTGCTGCCGCGAAACATCTCAGGCGTCGGCGGGGTTGTCATCCATCCGGCCCGGTCGGTGAAGGTCAGGTCGGCGGCGACGGTCGCCGGCGGTGCGAGGCTCGGGCCTTCCTCGGGCCGAACGTCCAGTTTGTCGACGCTCAAGGCGGCGTCGAGATCCGCGCCGTTCTGGCGCAGGTGCAATTCGCCGTGGCTGGCGCCGAAGCCAAATCCGTCGCCTTCAAGCGGCAATCGCAACCGGCCCGTCAGGTTGTCGTAGGTTAGCGACGTGCGGTCAACGCCGGACAGGGTCGCGCGCACGCTCGCATGCAGCAACGTCCAGTCGGCGAAGATGTTGAGGCCGGGGGAAGCCCGGATCTCGGCCGGGCCGTCAAGCTCGATCACCGCATGGCCCGGCTGGTAGACCTGGGCAGCGGTCCTCAGCGCTCCGAACGAGGCCGAGGTGCCGTTGCGGGTGTCGTCCAGATGGACCTTGTCGCAGAAGAGGCCGATGCGGAACGGGAAGCCGCGCACGTCCATGTTGGTGCATTCGCCGCCGAGGCCGGCCGCCTGTCCTTCAGCGAGGCGGGTCGCAAACCGCTTCTCGATCTGGTCGGCGGCGAGAAACCAGCCGGCCGAATAAACGCCTGTGACAAGCACGATGCCTGCCAGGAGCCAGCGGAATTTCCGGCTGACCGGCGATGGGTTGGAGACTGCGGTGGCCGACATGGGCGGGGGTACCTCACTCAAAACAGGATGGAGGCTGCCTTTCGGGTGGCGCCATCGATCCGCAAAACTATTCTTTCCTTCGGCCGCAGGAGGACGACCTTGTCTCTTTCGTGCCGGGATGCTGTGCCGTAGAAACCGAAAATGGCTCACCGTCCCACGCGACCGATCGTGATTCGGCAGTGAGAACAGCAGCGCGGGTTGAATGACAGTGGATATGGACGAATTTTGGGTCTTTGGCTACGGCTCGCTGATGTGGAACCCGGGCTTTGCCTTCGAGGAGAAGCTCACGGCACGTGCCTTCGGTTTTCGCCGCTCACTCTGCGTGCATTCCTGGGTTCACCGTGGCACCGAACAGCGGCCGGGGCTGGTGCTTGGGCTCGACCGCGGCGGCTCCTGCATCGGGACGGCGTTTCGCGTCCAGCGCGGGCAGCAGGCGGATGTCGTCGATTATCTGCGCGAGCGTGAACTGGTGACCCACGTCTACAAGGAACGCACCATGCCGGTGCTGCTTGCCGACGGCCGACGCGTTCCGGCGCTCGCCTACGTCATCGACCGCGCCCACGTCCAGTATGCGGGCTCGCTGACCACCACGGAGGCGGCCGGAATCGTCGCGGTTTCGACGGGAAAATCCGGGCCGAACAGCGAATACGTGTTCAACACGCTCGCCCATCTCAAGGAGATGGGCATCCGCGATCACTGGCTGGAAGAGGTGGTCGGATTGCTGCGGCAGGCGCCGCGTTCAGCCCGGGCCTGAAGGCTCAGGCCCGGCCTTCTGCCTTCAGTTCCTTCAGCCGCTGCTCGGCGGTCGGCGGCAGTGGCAGGTGCGGATTGGCCTTCACGGTTTCGACGAGCAACTCGTCGCTCGCCCTCTCGGTTACCTCGACGAGCTTCGCCAGGAAAGCGTCCGGGTCCATGCCGGCCTCGATGGGCGGCAGGATGCGAACCTTGAAGTGGCCGGGAAAGCGCAGGAACTTGCGGCGCGGCCAGAAGAGGCCGGGATGCATGGCGACCGGCACCACCGGCACGCTGAGGTCGCGGTAGAGGCGGGCGATGCCGTATTTGTATTCCGGCGGAGCGCCCGGCGGGCGACGCGTGCCTTCCGGGTAGATGATGAGCTCGCGGCCGGTTGCCATTTCCTGCTTGGTGCGGTCCATCACGCCGGTCATCGCCTTGCCGCGGGCCGCGCGATTTACCGGAACCATGCGTTGCTTGAGCACATACCAGCCGAAGAGCGGGATCCAGGTGAGCTCGCGCTTCAGGATATAAAAGGGATCGCTGAGCCAGGGGAGCAGCGCATAGGCATCCCAGAAGGACTGGTGTTTGGGAGCGAAGATATAGGGAACCTCGGGGATATTCTCCAAGCCTTCGATCTCGAAGGTCGTGCCGACCATCTTTTCCATGAGCCAGTGGTTGCTGCGTACCCAGTTCTTCGGCACGAACCACGCCTTCTTGCGCGGCAGCAGGAAGTAGATCGGGGTCAGCACGATCATCTGCACGATCAGATTGGCGTAGAACACCATGTTGAAAAGGATCGAACGCAAGACGATCATCAGGCACGCTCTCACAGGTGAGGTCTCAAGGGGACCGGCGTCTTTGAGCCGGTTGATCGCTGCCTACACGATTAAGTGCTGAAGGAAAACTGCTCTGTTTCACTTTGCAGTGGCGAAGGCTGTTCCTGCCGGCCCTTATTCTTCGGCGGGCGTCGCGCGCGATGCGTCGGTGCGCAGGCCGCTGGTCGGGCGGGCGCCGGCGAAGTCGCGTATCGAAGCCACCGTATACTTGCCGAATTCCAGAAGGATCGACTTCAGCACCATCGGATTGCGCAGCCAGTTTGTGGTCTTCAGATCGGAGTTGACGACCGGGTAGGGGATGAACTCCGTTTCCGGCCGGGCGCGGCGCAGTTCCAGGAGGCTGCGCGGCATGTGATAGTTGTTGGTGACGACGAGCACGCTCGCATAGCCGCGATCATGGATCCATTGCGCCGCTTCCGTGGCATTTCCGATGGTATCGATCGCCTCATGGCCGATGTCGACGCAGCACTTGAAAAGGTCGGCCGAGCTCTGGGTGTTGCGGCGGATCTGGCTGCCTGTGGTCGTTGGGTGAACCCCGGAGATCAGCAGGCGCTTGCCGGCGCCACCCTTCAGAAGATCGACCGCCTGGTCGATGCGCTGGAAACCGCCGGTCAGGACCACGATCGCATCGGCCTTCGGATGACCCGGCGGCTGCAGGGAGGCGACCGTGTCGGCAAAGTTCAGGAAGGCGGCGATCAGGATTGCCAGCGGCAGGAGCAGGACGAAGAAGGTTCGGCGGAGGATTTTGCGCAGGAGACTGCGGGACCGCCGGCGATCGTCGGCTTGCCCGTGCCATTTATCTCCTCCGGCCATTCCGTTCCCGCGTAGCTCTCGCGCCATCATGATTCTCTTCACATAGCCGCAGATTGCGGCAAGGAATAGATCGAGTGGCGGCGAAACATCAGGCGGCTCAGCTTTGGTAGAGGTCGGTACGGCCGGGGTCCGAGCGGATGAGGTCGATTTCGTAGATCGTGCGGGTAACCGTCAGCCGCGCCGTAACGGTCGTCAGGATGGCGATGACGACGATGATCGCGGCAATGCCGAGATAGCCACCATAGCCGATGGTGAAGGTACCGAAGAGGGCGGTGGCCTGGTCTGTCTCGGGGGTCGCCAAGGTCCGTGACTGCCAGAAACCCGCGATCGCAAAGAAAAGTGCTGCGAGCAGACCGCCGGCGCCGGCGCCCTTGAGGCTGATCCTGAGGAAGTGCTTCTGGAATTCCGACGCGACGAAGCCGGCTTCGGCACCGACGAAATGCAGCACCTCGACGATATGGCGATTGCCCGACAGCGCGCCGCGCGTTGCGAAGACCACTGTCAGCACCATGGCGGAAAAGACCAAGGTCAGCACGCCGGTGCCGATCATGGCCGTGGTGTTGGCCATGGCGACCAGCCGGTCGACCCAGGTGCGATGGTCATCGAGGAAAGCCTGCGGGATTATTTCTGTCAGCGCCTTGCGCATGGCCGCAAAGTCCGGCGGGTTGCTTTCGTCGATGGTGATGATGACGAGGCGCGGCACGGGCAATTCGTCAAGATCGAGGCCTTCGCCGAGCCAGGGTTCGAGCAGGCGGGCGGTGGCGGCCCGGTCGACGATCTTGCCGTCCGTCGTGCCACTGAAGGTCAGCGCCAGGTCGCGGGCATCCGCCAGCGCCTTTTCCATGTCGAGATTGTCGTCGGGCTTGATCTGGATGGTGATCTCGCGGGAGATCTGCGATTGCCAGCTCTGGGCCGTGGCTCGCACCATGCTGACGCCGCCGAGCGTCAGGCAGGCGAGGAACGACATGATGGCGATGACGCACATCAGCGCATGGCCCGACACATTGCTCGACGGCACGATCGGGCCGGTCGGGCGCACGCGCATTTCCGTCCGGCGCTGTTGTGCCTCCGGTGCCTGTTCGGGCACATCCTTTTGGTGTTTCGTGCGGCTGTCACTCATAGATGTCGAGCCGCCCTTGCGAAAGGATCATGCGCCGCGCCTCCACCTGGTCCATCAGCGACAGATCGTGGGTGGCGATCACGACCGCCGTGCCGAGCCGGTTGAGCTCGAGGAAAAGATTGAGCAGGCGCCTTGCCATCGGCGGATCGACGTTGCCGGTCGGCTCGTCGGCAAGCAGGATCTCCGGCCGGTCGATCAGCGCCCGAGCGATGGCGGCGCGCTGTTTTTCACCGCCGGAAAGGACCGGTGGCAGCACGTTGATGCGCTCGCCGAGACCCACCCATTTCAAAAGCTCCAGCACGTCTGCACGGTAGCTCGTCTCCTCCTTGCCGCGCACGCGCAACGGCAGCGCGACGTTCTCGTAGGTGGTGAGATGATCGAGCAGGCGAAAGTCCTGGAAGACGATGCCGACGCGCCGGCGCAGCATCGGGAATTCTTCGCGCGGGATCGACGAAATGTTGCGGTCGAACATCCGGATCAGGCCGCGTGTCGGCTGCAGCGAGAGGAAAAGAAGCCGCAGCAACGTGGTCTTGCCGGCGCCCGACGGACCCGTCAGGAACTGGAATGAACGGCGTGGAATGTCGAAGGTCAGGTCCCGGAGGATTTCCGGTCCCATGCCATAGCGCAGTCCGACGTTCTCAAAGTGAATCAAGCGGCAGCCCAGTCTCTCTCACGGCCCTGCAACCGACGGCCGGTTCCGGTCCTCCGCGCATAGGACGACCAGCCAAGAAAGGCAAAACCGCCAGCGGAATCATGGTTAAGTGACGGTTAATTTTTCATGAAAAGGCGCCGCTTTCGCGACGTCTTTCCGAAACATTAACCATTCCGGTTTACGTGTCGGAGAGATTTGATGCAATGCCTAGTTCTTGCACCGCATGAGGCTTGGCATTGCCCGAGGGTTTCGCAGACAAACTGGCCGCCTGCGGCCGTGTTCTCTTGCGGGACAGGAGGAAATGATCATGCAGGCATTCCGGACCAAATCCGCCAGCAACAACGCCGATACAGATTTCCTGCCGCCCGAGCGCGGCGGACGCGACGGGGCTTCAGCGCCGAGGCGCGCCGACTATGTGGATGCGGAATTCGAGGTGATATCCGCTTCGTCGCGCCGCACGCCCTATCCTGTTTTCAACGACAATGCACAAACGGGCAGCCGCAGGCGGCCGACGCTGACGGTCGTGGAGCAGGAGCCGTCGCTCGGCGCTCGATTGTTGCGTCTTGCCGAGACGCGGCTGCGCGACATGCCGGCACGCCGCTTTGCCGGGATGGTCGCGGGCGTTGCGCTTGCTTCCTTCCTGGCGATCGTCGGCTTTGCCGGCGATGGACAGGCCGACGTCCAGCCGCTGACGATATCGGGGATCAAGAGTGGGCTCGACTACTCCGGCGGCATGCGTGTGCTGTCCGTCTATGGTTCGATCGACAATCGCTCCGATATCGAGCAGCGATTGCCGCTCGTCGTGGTGGAGATTGCCGCCAACGGGCGCAAGGTCACGACGACACGGGTGATGCCCGAGGGTGCTGCCGTCGCGCCCGGTGAGAGCCGTCATTTCATGACGAGACTGCCCTATGCGGGTGGAAAAATGCCGGATGTGACGGTTTCCTTCGCCGAAAACGGTGTTTCGGCCCGCTGATTGTGCTAAGCGGCGCCAAAGGGAAGGCTTAAGGTCTTCCGGATGAAACGCTGGAGAAGCCTTGATGCCCGTTGTTCGCGGTAAGAATATCGAACCTCTCTATACGGCCGAAACCATCGCTGCCCGCAACAGCGAGCTCGCCGGAATGATCGTCAACGGCCCGCACAAGGATCTGCTGGTGATCGCGGTGCTCAAGGGATCGTTCATCTTCGCGGCCGATCTGATCCGCTCGATGCATACGGCCGGTCTGGCACCGGAAGTCGAGTTCATCACGCTGTCGAGCTACGGCACCGGCACCGTTTCGCAGGGCGTCAAGATCACCAAGGATATCGACAGCGACGTGCATGGGCGCGACGTTCTGCTGATCGACGACATTCTCGAATCCGGCCGCACGCTGCGTTTCGCCAAGGAACTGATGTACGAGCGCGGCGCCCGCAACGTCACGATCGCCGTGCTGCTCGACAAGCGGGTCAAGCGCAAGGTCGAACTCGAGGCGGATTATGTCGGCTTCGAATGCCCCGATCACTTCGTCGTCGGCTACGGCATGGACGTCGCCTATGCCTTCCGCGAGCTGCCTTTTGTCGGTGTTGTCACCGGCGACGCCGAGTAAATGTCTCGATTTGGGGCATGCGCCCTGAAATCCAGTCGTTCAGCGTTTACGGAACACAAACGAAAAACTGGTTGTTTTGGTGCGTGCCGCAGTGATTCTCGACGGGGATCGGCGGCGCTGCAGCGCCAGTGTGTCTCCCGATGATCCACGCCCGCTGTACTTTTGGATCAGGTGCGGGTGCCGGCGTGAACGCCGGACTCGGAAGCGAACGCGGAGGCCATGATGGCGAAGATCCTGATTACCGAGGACGAGGATGCATTGCGTTCCTTCGTTGCGCGGGCCCTGAGGCTCGACGGCCACGAGACGGTCGAAGCGGGCGATGGGGCCGATGGCCTTGCCTGCCTGGAGGCCGAGGCGTTCGACCTTCTCCTCTCCGATATCCGTATGCCCGTGATGGACGGCATCGAGCTGACGCACCAGGCGTCGGCGGCCTTTCCGGCCATGAAGATCCTGCTGATGACCGGCTATGCCGAGCAGCGCGAGCGGGCTGACGATCTCACCGACAAGATCGTCGACGTCATCTCCAAGCCCTTCTCCCTTCCCGATATCCGCAAGGCAGTCGCGCTGGCGCTGGCCGCCTGACGGCCAGACCTGCCGGCCCACAGCAACAGGACTGCGACCCGGCGCATCGATTGGATGCGACGGGAGCCGTTGTCATGTTCTGCCGTGATGAGGCAAAGGGCTCAGCCGGGCGCTCGGCTCAGCGCATGTCGAGCAGGCGTTCGAGGTACTGGCGCTCCTGCTCCGGCGACAGGCTGTCGCCCAGCCTGCGGCGAATCTCGTCAAGGATTTGTCGGGCGCGCTGAGAATCGATCTCGTCTGGAACCTTGACCTGGTCGCCGAAATTCGGGCCGAGATTCTGTTGCCGCCTTCCCAAAGGATCGCGGCCGTTTTGACCGTATTGCGGAACACCCATGCCAGGGCCGCCCTGACCTTGGCCCTGCATCTGGTTCATCATATCCTGGGCGCCTTGGCGCAGGGCCTGTAGCGCGCGGCCCTGATTGCCGACGGCTTGTTCGCCCTGGCCCTTGCCGAGCGCGCCGGAAGCGCCGTCCATTTCGCGCTTGGCTTCGCCGAAGCCCTTGCCGGGCTTGATGCCCATGCTTTCCAGGCCCTTGTTCAGCTCACCGAGCTGTTTTCCGAGCGCGTCCTGCTGCTCTTTCAGCTGTTTCAGTGCATCCTTGAGCTGTTCGGCGGTCATGTTGTCGAGCGGGTTGGGCTGACCATTCGGATCGCCCTGCTGACCTGGGTCCTGCGGCATTTCCTGACCGAAGAGCTCGTTGTCTTCGCCCTGCAGCGGGTCGCCCCGCTGCATCCGGTCACGCAGGGCCTGGTCGAACTTGAAGGTCTCGTCCATCAACTGCTGCTGTTGCTGCATCAGCTTGCCGAGCTTGTCCATCTGCTGGCGCATGGCGTCGTTCTGTTCGCCCATCTGCTGCTGGCTGCGGCCAGCCTGCAGGTTGTTCATCATGCGCTGCAGTTCCGAGAGCATCTGCTGTGCCTGATCGCGCGCGCCCGAGCGCGCCAGATTCTCGATCTGGTTCATCATCTTCTCGAGGTCCTGCTGGCGCAGGATGTTGTTCGGGTCGAGCTTGCCGGTCATGCGTGGATTTTTCATCGCCTGCTCGGCGAGCGCCTGCATGTATTCCTGCATCGCCTGGCGCAGTTCCTGCATCAGCTTGGCGATTTCCTGGTCCGAAGCGTTGCGCTCCAAGGCGTCCGACAGCGCCTGCTGGGCTTCGCGCAGGCGGCGCTCGGCAAGCGACAGGTCGCCGTCCTCGATGCCGAGCGCGATCTCCCAGAGGTATCCGGCGGCATCGCGCAACATGTCGTCGTTATAGGCGAGCGCCATCCGGGTGCGCGCCGATTTCAACAGCAGGAAATGAGTGAGGTTCGGGATCCAGTCCTCGGCAAGCGAGGTGACGGCGTCGTTGAGGTCGATGGCGCGCGGCAGGTCGTTGGCATTGAGCGCGAAAACCTGACGCTGTTCGGCGACGGCGCCGGCGAGCGGCTGCGAGAACTGGCGGGCAGGCAGGATCATGTCGTGCGGCGGGCTGCGGCCTTCCTGTCCGGCAGCATCCCGGGCGACGAGCGTCACCGCTACCCGCTTGCCGGCGAGCGGATGCTCGCTGAGGTTTCGGCTGGTCGTGCCCTTTGCCTCGCGCGCGTTACGGCGCGGCAGATCGAGCCGGTATTCCGGTAGCGGATAGAGCGCGCGGGCCCCTTCTGCCGGTTCGTCGAGCGGCTTGATCTCCGCCCAGGCCTGGGCGATGCCGTAATCGTCGTTGGCCGTAAACGTGATTTCGAGCGCCGCGTTGATGGTCGGATGGGGGATTCCGTCAAAGGCGATCTGAGGCACGCCGTCCGGGGTGATCTTGAACGCCCAGCGCTGGCTGCCGACGATAAGTTCGCCATCCTTGACGACCTTGTAGACGTGGTTGCGCACGGCATTCGGACTGCGTGCCGGCTCCGTTGCAACCATTTCGGCGACCTTCGGGCCGGCATCGTCCACTTTCGGCTTGCTCTGCTTTTCCTCGGCCTTTTCGCCGGCCACCGGAATGGCGATCGGTTTGCTCCCGCCGGTTTCCGCGTAGCGCACTGGCGCGTCCGCACCGGCGCCGGTGATCCGTACGGTGATGTCGCTGAACTGCGGGATGGTGATCGCCGCGGCGTCTTCATTCACGGCAGCGGCGGCTTCCGGCTTGCCCGTCAGAAAGATTGGCGCCCGCCCGGTATAGGGCGGCGGCGTTACCCAGGCATCGACGCGGATATTGGCAGCTTCGATCGACGTCTGCGGCAGCCGGAACGCATCGCTCAGCAATCCGGCGCGGTTGGAATAGGAATAGGCAAAGGCGACGCAAGCGAGCAGCACAGGCACGGCCCTGAGCGCGAAGGGATCGTGCCTGGCGATATCGGGCCGCGGCAGGCCAGTCTCGAGGGTGCCGATCATGCGTGCCATGCGCGCCTGGTGTTCGCGCCAGAGCGCCTCGCCCAGAGGGGTGTCGGTCGCGGGGCGATCGTCCTGGACGCGGATGGCCTGATGCGGCAGCGCATTGCGCTCTTCGAGCATGCGATCGGCATCGGCATTACCGGGAAGCCGCAACCGGCTGAGCGGTACGAGAGAGGCGAGGAAGGTTAGCGCAAAGGCAAAGAGCGCCACCGCATGCAGCCAGAAAGGTGCAGCGCGAAAGAAGCCGAGCCAGGCGAAGGCAAGAAACAGAAGGGCGATCGCACCGGGCAGAAGGATACGCGGCAGGACCTGCTCGGCGACCAGCACCGCGCGCGCCAGCCATCTCTTCAGCGCCAGAGTTCTCGAAAACGGCTTCGGTTGTGGCGTTTCATCCTGCCGGAATTGCGTCATCCGCCCAAGTTTCCTTTCGGTCGCCCATCAACGCTTGTGGCTGACCCAATGTAGTGAGGCGACGGCCGAGCTCAAAAATGCACGCAACTTCGCCTATCCCGCTTGCGTTCAGGATACCATCGTTTGTGGCGAAGACGAGGGCGCAAACACAATCGTGATCGGCCGGGCGGCCGATCCACAGATTGTCGTTGTCATGCCCGGACGGGTCAGTCGAGCCAGTCCGGCACCGAATCGAGACCGATCAACGCGTCATAGTCCTGACGCGGGCGAACGACGTGGAAACGGTCGCCCTTGACCAGAACTTCCGGGATCAGGAGGCGTGAATTGTAGGTGCTGGCCTGCACGGCGCCGTAGGCGCCGGCCGAGCTGATGGCAAAGAGATCGCCAGGCTTCGGCATCGCCATCTCGCGGTCGAGCGCCAGATAGTCGCCGGTTTCGCAGACCGGGCCCACGACGTCGGCGCGGATGCGCGGCGCGTTGGCGGCGGAGATGCGGACCGGGCGGATCTCGTGATAGGCCTCATAGAGGGTCGGGCGGATGAGATCGTTCATCGCACCGTCGACGATGACGAAGGTCTTGTCGCCACCGTCCTTCACGTAGATGACTTCGGTCACCAGAATGCCGGCATTGCCGACGATCAGCCGGCCCGGTTCGGTGACGATCTTGCAGCCGAGCGACTGCAGCTGGTTCTTGACGATTTCCGCATAGGCGTCCGGCAGCGGGGGCGGATTGTTGTCGTCCTTGTAGGGAATGCCGAGGCCGCCGCCGATGTCGACATGATCGATCGAGTGGCCGTCGGAGCGCAGCGTATCGACCAGTTCGCGCAGCAGCTTGAAGGCGTCGTCGAAGGGCTGAAGTTCGGTGATCTGGCTGCCGATATGCATGTCGATGCCGGTCACCTCAATGCCGGGCAGCGTTGCGGCATGGGCGTAGACCGCGCGGGCGCGCTCCCAGGAAATGCCGAACTTGTTTTCCTTCTTGCCCGTGGAAATCTTGGAATGGGTCTTCGCGTCAACATCAGGGTTGATGCGGAAGGACACATGGGCGCGCTTGCCGGCGCGAACGGCGCGCTGGTTCAGGACCTCAAGTTCCGGCTCGGACTCGACGTTGAAGCAGTAGATGCCGGCTTCCAGTGCGAGATCCATTTCCAGCGGCGTCTTGCCGACGCCGGAGAACATGATGCGGTTTGCCGGGATGCCGGCCGCCAGCGCCCGGCGCAGCTCACCGCCGGAGACCACGTCGACGCCGGCGCCAAGGCGGCCGAGCGTCTTCAGTACCGCCTGGTTCGAGTTGGCCTTCATCGCATAGCAAACCATCGCATCCACATCGGCGAAAGCCTTGGAGAACACCGTATAGTGGCGCTCGAGTGTGGCGGTCGAGTAGCAGTAGAAGGGTGTGCCGACGGCGCGGGCGATATCGGTCACCGGCACATCTTCGGCGTAGAGAATTCCGTCGCGGTATTGAAAATGGTTCACGTCACGCAGCTCGACTTTGAGCAATTCCAGGAAAGTGCGAAGCGGCTTCCGTTCGGAATTGCGTAATTTCTACTAGAGGAGGGGATCGAGCAGGAACGAACGCTCGTCTGCTTTTTCCTTCTGCTCGACAGTTCCTGCCGGCGCCTTGGTGTTGATCGGCGCGGTCGAGCCGGGGCGATCGAGGTCGCCCTTGCGTCCACAACCGACAAGAACCAGCCCGGGGATCGCCAGCAGAAGTGCAAGCCGGGCCGCCTTCGTGAATGTCATCGTGATTTTCCTTCGCGGGAACTGATGCAGGTGCGATGTCTTACCGATTTTTCAGGCACTTGTGCACCCTGTTTCTGCGGGCGAAGAGCCGCCCGCAGCGGGCTTACCTGCGGATGCCTTAGTTGCGGGCGCGCCACCAGGCGATCTGCTTGCGAACCTCGTTGGGCGCCGTGCCGCCGAAGGAGGTACGGCTGGCCACGGAGGCTTCGACTGTCAGGACATCGAAGATCTTCTCGGTGATGTCGGCGTGGATCGACTGCAGGTCGGCAAGCGAAAGATCGGCGAGGTCGCAGCCCTTCTGTTCGGCAAGCGCCACGGCGCGGCCGGTCACATGGTGGGCGTCGCGGAAGGGCAGGCCCGCCTCACGCACCAACCAGTCGGCAAGATCGGTCGCGGTCGAATAGCCCGAGCCGGCGGCGGCCTTCATGCGATCGCTACGGATGGTCATGTCACGAACCATGCCGGTCATGGCGGCGATCGCCAGCTCGAGGCTTTCGGCTGAGTCGAAGACCTGTTCCTTGTCTTCCTGCATGTCCTTGGAATAGGCGAGCGGCAGACCCTTCATGACCGTGAGCAGCGCGATCAACGAACCGTTGATGCGGCCGGTCTTGGCGCGCACCAGTTCAGCGGCGTCGGGATTCTTCTTCTGCGGCATGATCGAGGAGCCGGTCGAAAATGCATCCGACAGGCGGATGAAGCCGAACTGCGGCGTCGACCAGATGACGATCTCTTCGGCCAGCCGCGACAGGTGCGTGGCAGTGATCGAGGCCATCGACAGGAATTCGAGCGCGAAGTCGCGGTCCGATACCGTGTCGATCGAGTTGCGGGTCGGGCCGGCAAAGCCGAGCGCCTTGGCGGTCATGTGACGGTCGATCGGGAAGCCGGTACCGGCAAGGGCGGCGGCGCCTATCGGGCTCTCGTCCATGTGCTCGATGGCGTGACGCACGCGCGAGCGGTCGCGGCCGAACATCTCGACATAGGCCATGCAGTGATGGCCGAAGGTGACGGGCTGCGCGGTCTGCAGATGGGTGAAGCCGGGCATGACGGTATCTGCATGTTCCTCGGCGCGGTCGAGGAAGGCGGCGATCAGCGCCGTCAGCGCTTTCTCGGTGCGCTGCAGCTCTTCCTTGACCCAGAGGCGGAAGTCGAGCGCCACCTGATCGTTGCGCGAGCGGGCGGTGTGGAGGCGGCCGGCAGCCGGACCGATCAGGGTCGCGAGCCGGGCCTCGATGTTCATGTGGATGTCTTCGAGGCGGCGCGAGAACTCGAACGCACCACTTTCGATCTCTGACAGGATCGTGTTCAGGCCGTGAACGATCTTGTCTTTGTCGTCGGCCGAAATGATGCCTTGATGCGCCAGCATCGTCGCATGCGCTATTGAGCCGCGGATGTCCTGGGCATAGAGCTTCTTGTCGAAGCCGATCGAGGCATTTATTTCCTCCATGATCGCGTCCGGACCCGAGGCAAAGCGACCGCCCCACATCTGGTTGGAGGATTTCGTCTCGGAATTGCCGTCAGCCATGAAGAATGCCCGCCTTGGAGAATGAAATGCCCGACCAGAAGAAATCCCCCCCGGCCGTGAAACTGTTCGCGCTCGCCGCCCTGTTCGGCGTGATCGTCGGTGCGGCAGCGGTATACGTGAAGGAGACCGGGTCTGGCAATGGTGAGGCAACCGAAACGGCCTCCGCCAGTTGCCCGCTGACCTCGGCCAAGGTCGCTGCGCTGACACCCTTCATGAAGGGGCAGGTTGCCGCGATGTCGCCGGCGGCGTCGCCGCGGCCGATCGCGCTCGACTTCAACGGTCCGGACGGCAAGTCGACCAATGTCTCGGCCTTTGCCGGCAAAACGCTGCTCGTCAATCTCTGGGCGACGTGGTGCGTTCCCTGCCGCGAGGAAATGCCGGCCTTGAACGCCCTGCAGAAGTCGCTCGGCAGCGACAAGTTCGAAGTGGTGGCGATCAACATCGACGTCGGCGACGACGAGAAGCCGAAGGCTTTCCTCGACGAGACGGCCGTGCACGAGCTTGGCTATTATCGCGACGCCTCGATGGGCGTGTTCAACAACATGAAGAAGGAAGGCCTGGCCTTCGGCCTGCCGGCAACCCTGCTGCTCGACGACAAGGGCTGCCTGATCGGCTCGATGAACGGCCCGGCCGCCTGGGACAGCGACGACGCCAAGGCGCTGATCAGCGCGGCGCTTGCTCCTGCTGCGGGAAGCTGAAGGAGACTAGATCTGGACAAAGAAAAACCCGGCGGATCGCCGGGTTTTTCTTGTCAAATGCTGACGGAATTAGCGGGTGGGAACCGGCACTTCGCCGCGATAATCGTAGAAGCCGCGTCCGGACTTGCGGCCGAGCCAGCCGGCTTCGACATATTTCACCAGCAGCGGGCAGGGGCGATACTTCGAGTCCGCAAGGCCGTCATAGAGCACCTGCATGATCGACAGGCAGGTGTCGAGGCCGATGAAGTCGGCAAGCTGCAGCGGGCCCATGGGATGGTTGGCGCCGAGCTTCATGGCGGTATCGATCGCCTCGACACTGCCGACGCCTTCATAAAGCGTATAGATCGCCTCGTTGATCATCGGCAGCAGAATGCGGTTGACGATGAAGGCCGGAAAATCTTCGGCGACCGTCACGGTCTTGTCGAGCGTCGCGACGAATTCCTTGGCGGTCTTGAAGGTCTGTTCGTCCGTGGCGATGCCGCGCACGAGCTCGACCAGCTTCATCACCGGAACCGGGTTCATGAAGTGGATGCCCATGAAGTGCTCAGGGCGATCGGTGGCGGAGGCCAGGCGCGTGATCGACAGGGACGAGGTATTCGTCGCGAGAATCGCTTCCGGCTTCAGGATCGGACAAACCTGACCGTAGATCTTGCGCTTGATCGTTTCGTCTTCGGTGACGGCTTCAATCACAAGATCGGCCTGGGACAGGTCGTTGATATCGGAAGAGCCCTTGATCAGGGCAAGGGCTGCCTTGCGGGCCTCGTCGGTCATCTTGCCGGAGGAGACCTGACGGGCAAGGTTGCCGTTGACGGTTGCAAGGCCCGCTTCGATCCGTTCGGCGGCCAGATCATAGATCTGCACCTTGTATCCGGCGATTGCCGAAACATGTGCGATGCCACAGCCCATTTGCCCGGCACCAATAATTCCGACCGTCTTGATCATCGCGGCGAACATCCATCTTCAAGGGTTGGCGGCAAGGCCGCCATCAGACACGCAAACCGGGCCGGTTTGGCCGGCCCGGTAGATTGTTAATGCCAAGTCCCCGCTTTTGCCAGCCCTTTTCATGGGTGCGGAGGGTGGCATCGATTTGGGCTTACAGCGCCTTCTGCAACTCCGGCAGAGCGTCGAAGAGATCGGCAACCAGGCCGTAGTCGGCGACCTGGAAGATCGGCGCCTCTTCGTCCTTGTTGATGGCGACGATGACCTTCGAGTCCTTCATGCCGGCGAGGTGCTGGATGGCACCGGAAATGCCGCAGGCGATGTAGAGATCGGGGGCAACGACCTTGCCGGTCTGGCCGACCTGCCAGTCGTTCGGCGCGTAACCGGCATCAACCGCAGCGCGCGAAGCGCCGACGGCAGCGCCGAGCTTGTCGGCCACCGGCAGGATCACTTCCTGGAACTTTTCCGACGAGCCGAGCGCACGACCGCCCGAGATGATGATCTTGGCAGACGTCAGCTCCGGGCGGTCGGACGACGACAGGGCGTCGGCGACGAAGGAGGAAACGCCGGGGTTGGCGGCAGCCGAAACGCTCTCGATCGCAGCCGAACCGCCTTCAGGGGCGGACGCGAAGGAAGCGGTGCGCACGGTGATGACGCGCTTGGCTTCGGTCGTCTGTACGGTCTGGATGGCGTTGCCGGCATAGATCGGACGCAGATAAGTATCGGACGAGACGACTTCGATGATTTCCGAGACCTGGGAAACGTCGAGCAGGGCTGCAACGCGCGGCATGACGTTCTTGCCGACCGAGGTGGCGGCTGCAACGATGGTGTCGTAGTTGCCGGCGAGCGAGACGATCAGAGCAGCGAGCGGCTCTGCAAGATTGTTGGCAAGCGAGGTGTCGTCGGCGACGAGCACCTTGGCAACGCCGGCGAGCTTGGCGGCCTGTTCGGCTGCCACCTTGGCGCCGGCGCCGGCAACGAGGATGTGAATGTCGCCGCCGATCTTGGAGGCAGCACTCAGCGCCTTGGCGGTCTGGTCGGAAAGGTGGTTGCTGTCGTGGTCAGCCAGAAGAAGAATGGCCATGATGATATCTCCCTTTGCTGAACTTAGAGCACGCCGGCTTCGGTTTTGAGCTTTTCGACCAGCTCGGCGACCGACTTGACCTTGATGCCGGCCTTGCGGCCCGACGGCTCCTCGGTCTTCAGCACCTTGAGGCGGGCAGCGGTGTCGACGCCGAAGTCGGCCGGCGACTTCTTGTCGAGCGGCTTCTTCTTTGCCTTCATGATGTTCGGCAGCGAGGCGTAGCGCGGCTCGTTCAGGCGCAGGTCGGTGGTGACGACGGCCGGCAGCTTGATGTCGATGGTCTGCAGGCCACCGTCGACTTCGCGGGTGACGGTTGCCTTGCCATCGCCGATTTCGACCTTGGAGGCAAAGGTGCCTTGCGCCCAGCCGAGCAGGGCGGACAGCATCTGGCCGGTCTGGTTCGAATCGTCGTCGATTGCCTGCTTGCCGACGATGATCAGGCCCGGCTGTTCAGCCTCGGCCACACCCTTGACGATCTTGGCGACGGCGAGCGGCTCGACCTGGTCTTCGGTCTCAACCAGGATGGCGCGGTCGGCCCCCATGGCGAGCGCGGTGCGCAGCGTCTCTTCGGCCTTGGCCGGACCGACGGATACGACGACGACTTCCTCGGCCTTGCCGGCTTCCTTCAGCCTGAGCGCTTCTTCGACCGAGATTTCGTCGAAGGGGTTCATCGACATCTTCACGTTCGCAAGTTCGACGCCCGAACCGTCTGCCTTCACCCGGATCTTGACGTTGTAGTCAACCACCCGCTTCACCGTCACAAGTATTTTCATGGATTCTTCCCTCCAAGAGCTTTCGCAGGAAAATGCGCCTTAACGGAGCCGCCTGATTGTCGGTTGGCGACATCGATACGCGTTTTTTCTCCAATTACAATCGCTGTGCATGGCGCTAAATCGATATAATCCCGAGAATTGGAATTACGTTTACGTACACGTAAGAATGATCGATGGCAAGTGGCTTGGGGCCTGATGCAGCACTGTCCCGGCAGGGCCGGGCGCGCTTCAGGCAAGCCATTGAAATAACGGATCATCCTCGTTGAAGGTTGGCGATTGCCGGTGTCAGGATCCGGGCTGGCGTCCCCAGGGAACGGGCGGTCTTGTCGCATCTGACGACGGCAGTTGGCTTGCGGTGACCGGTTCGGCCTTGTGCCGGACGGCGCGCGGCGTGACGATCGTGCGGTCGAAAAGCGGCACATCGCGGCGTCGCAAAATGACAACCAGAACCAGGCCCGCGACGATGCCGCCGACATGGGCGCTCCAGGACACGCCGCTGCCGGGATCGACGACCAGCATGAAGAACTGCTGGCCGATCCAGAAGGCAAGCGGGATGGCCGCGGGCAAGGGCAGCGGGATGCGGAAGAAGACAAGCACCCAGACGCGCACCTTCGGGTGCAGCAGGAAATAGGCGGCAACGACGCCGGAGATCGCGCCCGATGCGCCGATCAACGGCGCCTCGGAGGCCGGGTCGAGAAGCCCATGCGCCAGTGCGCCTGCAGCCGCGCAGAGAAGATAGAAGGCGAGATAGCGGAAGTGCCCGAGCGCATCCTCGACATTGTCGCCGAACACCCAGAGGAACAGCATGTTCATGGCGAGGTGCATGAAGTCGCCATGCAGGAAGGAATAGGTGACGAAGGTGAAGCCGTCGGGGACGACGACGAGCGAGGGATCAAGCTGCGCGTAGTCGAAAATGAGCGCCGGGATATAGCCGAAGCCCAGCAGCGCGGCGTTGGTGAATTGCTCGGAGGCAATCGGTCCGGTGATCAGCCAGACGGCAATGTTGATGACGATCAGGCTGATCGTGACGTACTGGACCTTGATGTGCTTCAGGGTGTTCGTATCGTGAAGCGGTATGAACATGCGGTCTCCCGAAGCACAGGTTATTGCCCGTTTCTCCCGCCGAATCTCGATCGGGCGCGACGATGCGCGAGCCGACGTTATCTGTTTTTTCCGGGAATCCAAAGGACGTCGGCTTGACCTTTGTCATTTGCAAAGCGCGCCGCGACGAACAGGAAATCCGACAGGCGATTGATATAGGCGATGGCTTCCGTGCTGACGACTTCACCCTCGATCTGGGCAAGGGCCACCACCTGGCGTTCCGCACGGCGTGCGACCGTGCGGGCGACGTGGAGGGCTGCGGAGGCGGGGCTTCCGGCCGGAAGCACGAAGGAGCGCAAGGGATCAAGTTCGGTATTCAGCCGGTCGATTTCGGTTTCGAGCCAGGTCACCTGCGCTGCGACGATGCGCAGCGGTTCGTATTGCGGCGGCTCGCCGGTGTCGGGTGTTGCGAGATCCGCGCCGAGATCGAAGAGATCGTTCTGGATCCGCATCAGTGCGGCGTCGAGATCGACGTTGCCGGCCGTATGCTGCCGAGCCAGGCCGACGAAGGCATTGGTTTCGTCCACTGCGCCATAAGCATCGACGCGCAGATCGCTCTTCAGCCGGCGCGGGCCGGAGACGAGCCCGGTGGTGCCGTTGTCACCCGTCCGGGTATAGATCTTGTTGAGCTTCACCATGGGCGGACGCAGTCCTCTAGCGCAATTTCAGGAACGGTGTGGAACGGTTGTCCGTTCGGAATTTGCGTCAGGTCGGACGGCCGCCGCCGGTGATCCAAAGGGTCACCATGATGAGCACGATCGCGATTGCCTGCAACAGCACACGCGCCTGCATCAACTTGTTGGACGTGTTGCCGCTGCCACCCTTTGCCATGTTCACGAGGCCGCGGATCAAAACGATCACGACCAGGCCCATGACGAACAGGGTCAAGCCGGTAAAGAAGCTGGACATCGAACTCTTCCTTGCAATTCTGCTTCAGCCAAGTCGGCCGATGATGCGATAAAACAGTGCCGCCGGCAGGAGCTTCTTCAGAAGCGCGCCCTGTCTGGCTGGCCTTGTTACAATATAGTGCGGTTTCGGTTTCTTTGCTGTCAGTGCGTGCTTCAAAACCGCATAAACCGCCTCCGGGCCGAGCTTTCCGGCCGCGGGTTTGCTTTCGCCTTTCAGGCGTCGCATCTGCCGCTCGTATTCGACGCGGTGCACCGAATTCTTGAGGTCGATGAAGCGCTCGATATAGGTGACGGCATTGGCGGTGAATTTCGATGTGATCGGCCCTGGCTCGATCAGGCTCACCTCGATACCGCTGCCGGCCAGCTCCATCTTGAGGGTGAGGGACAGGCCCTCGATCGCAAACTTGGAGGCGTTGTAGGCGCCGCGCCAGCGATAGGGCACGATGCCGAGGATGGAAGAGCACTGCACGATGCGGCCGCTGCCGCGCGCCCGCATCGCGGGGATCACCCGCCGCGTCAGGTCGTGCCAGCCAATCACGTTGGTCTCGAGCTGGAGCCTCAGCGCCTCGGTCGGCAGATCCTCGACCGCACCCGCCTGGCCATAGGCGCCGTTGTTGAACAGCGCGTCGATGCGCCCGCCGGAGAGCGCCAGCACCGTATCGGCCAGGGCAGCGATGCTCTCCGGCTTGGTGTAGTCCATCAGAAAGGTCTCGATGCCCTCGCTTTCAAGCGATTGCCGGTCCTCTTCCCGGCGCACGGTCGCAAACACCCGCCAGCCGTCGGCATGAAGCGCGCGTGCGCAATGGGCGCCGATTCCGGAGGAGCATCCGGTGACAATGATTGTGGGGCGATCCGTCATCCGGTCGAATCCTGTAGAAATCCTGCCTCGGTTTCCCATATTCATCGGCGGGATACAATTGAATTGCGCAAGCCGGAACCCGCCAGCGTTGTCGCCGTTGGGGTCATGCGAAGCCAAGGAAACGGCGCCGAGACGGACGTACTGATCGGGTAGTCCCGGCGCCTCGTAGGATTGGAATGGAATGCCAGCGTTTATACGCATCACCTGGAAAGTCGTGTTCGATGCGCTCTGGCACTTCAGCCTCGACGACGGTTGGGCGATGGCGAGCCATGTGGCGCTGTCGTCGCTGCTCGCCGTCTTTCCCTTCCTGATTTTCGGCACGGCGCTCGGCAGCTTTCTCGGGGCCGACCAGTTTGCCGAAACGGCGGTGCATCTGATTTTCGATGCCTGGCCGGAATCGATCGCCAAGCCCATCGCCGACGAAATCGTGCGGGTGCTGACGATCCCGCGCGGTGGGCTCTTGACCGTTTCGGTGCTGGCCGCCGCCTATTTCGCCTCCAACGGCGTCGAGGCGCTGCGCGTCTCGCTCAATCGCGCCTATCGAGTGACCGAGAGCCGCTACTGGTACGTCACTCGGCTTGCGAGCCTCGGCTTCGTGCTTGCCGGCGTCCTGATCCTGGCCGCACTCAGCATTCTGCTCGTCGCCGTGCCCCTGGCGGTGCGTTATGCCGGACAGTGGCTCCCCTGGCTTGGTGGCGTGCTTGCGACCGTCGACAACTGGAGCCTGCCGCTCGCTCTCGTCGTGCTGACCAGCGGATTGCTCGTGTCCCATCTCTGGCTGCCGGATGGGCACCGTAAAGTGATCGACGTTTTGCCGGGCATCGCGCTGACGCTCGTTTGCTGGACGATCGGCGCTTATGCCTTTGCTTCGTACCTCGCGACCTTCGCCACCTATGTGTCTACCTATGCTGGCCTGGCGTCGATCATGATCGTGCTGGTGTTTCTCTACATGATCGCTGCAATCTTCATCATCGGCGCCGAGATCAATGCGGCGATCCTCAAATACAGGGTCAAGAGCATGGTGCGGCGCAGCTTCCAGCTGCGCAATGGCAACGACGCGGCCCGCGAGGAGCAGGACCTAGCCGATTAGCGCGCGGATTTCCTCCGCTGTGCGACCGGCGGCGCGGAAAGCGGCGATGCCGGTATCCTGGTTGCTCTTCGACAGCTTGCGCCCATCCGGGCCGAGGATCAGCCGGTGATGGTGATAGAGCGGTTCCGGCAGATCGAGAAGCCGCTGCAGCAGCCGGTGCACGGATGTCGCATGATAGAGGTCGCGGCCGCGCACCACATGGGTGATGCCCTGCAACGCGTCGTCGACGACGACGGATAGATGGTAGCTTGACGGCGCATCGGAGCGCGACAGGATCACGTCGCCCCAGGCGGCGGGGTCGGCGATGATGGTGCCGGTTTCGTCCTCAGGACCATGGCCGCTCTCGGCCCAGCTCAGGTGGTCTTTTCCCAAAAGCGCGATGGCCTTCTCCATGTCGAGCCGCCAGGCATAGGCCTTGCCGCCCGCGCTGAGAGCCGCGCGCTCGGTTTGGGGCAATTCCCGCTCACGGCCGGGATAGAGCGGGCTGCCGTCCGGATCGCGCGGCCAGGTCTGGCCGCCGGCTTCCGCATCGGCAACGGCGGCCTTGATTTCGCCGCGGGTCATGACCGAGGGGTAGATGACACCCAGCATGTCCAGCCGTTGAAGCGCCGACGCGTAGGCGTCGAGATGTTCCGATTGCCGGCGCACCGGGCGCTCCCAGTCGAGGCCGAGCCAGGCAAGGTCTTCGAAGATCGCCGCCTCGAATTCCGGGCGGCAGCGGGTCTGGTCGATATCCTCGATGCGCAGCAGGAAACGCCCGTTCGCGGCCTTCGCCATGTCATGGTTCAGCACCGCGGAAAGCGCGTGGCCGAGATGGAGCAGCCCGTTGGGGCTCGGGGCAAAACGGAAAACGGGTGGCGTGTCAGGCATGCTTTCCCTTTGCCATGGAAGGGGTATAAAAATCATCCGCTTTGTGGAGGCGTCATGCGGATCATCCGGACACATGAGGATATCGAGGCCGGGCTGTCAGGCCTGGTGATGCTCGATGCGCGCCTCGGGCACGTCGTTGCGAGAGCCGGCCCGGTGCCGCTCCGGCGCACCGATCCCGGCTATCGCGGCCTTGCGAGCATCATCGTCTCGCAAATGGTCTCGAAGGCAAGTGCGGCTGCGATCTGGCGGCGCATGGAAGAAAAGCTCGGCGAGGTCACGGCGGCAGGCGTCAATTCGCTGAGCGACGAGGATTGCCGGGCGATCGGGCTGTCGCGGGCGAAGGCCGAGGCGCTGAGGCGCGTGGCCGAGGTGGTCGTCAGCGGTCAGATCGATCTCGACGCGATCTGCAACATCGAAGGATCGGAGGCGATCCGGGAGCTGACGGCGATCAAGGGGGTGGGGCGCTGGACGGCGGAAGTCTATCTGCTCTTCTGCGCCGGTCATCCGGATGTCTTTCCCTCCGGCGACGTCGCGCTGCAAAACGCGATCGGTCACGGACTGGGCCTCGAACTGCGCCCGAGCGCACGTGAAATTGATTCGCTCGCCGCTTCGTGGTCGCCCTGGCGCAGCGTCGCCGCACGCCTCTTCTGGGCCTATTATTCACAGGAAATGCGTCGTGATGCTGTTCCTGTGACACCTTGAAGGAAAAAGCGAATCCAGCGCACGCATTTTTGTTTCCGGCTTCACAATCCTGTTGCAACGGGCCTAATATAGAAGGTGCAGATGCCGAATCGATCAGGAGAATACGCTTGACGATTGCAGTCTCACCACAGGCCTTGCCGGCGCTCGTCTTGAACGCTGACTATAGGCCGCTGAGTTACTACCCCTTGTCGCTTTGGTCCTGGCAGGACGCGATCAAGGCCGTCTTCCTTGACCGTGTAAATATCCTTGCCGAGTACGAACATTCGGTGTCGTCTCCGAGCTTCTCGATGCGACTTCCGAGCGTTGTTTGCCTCAAGAGCTACGTGCAGCCCTCACGCCACCCGGCCTTCACCCGGTTCAACGTGTTCCTGCGCGATAAATTCGAATGCCAGTATTGCGGTTCGCCCGACGATCTCACCTTCGATCACGTGGTGCCCCGCGCTCACGGCGGCCAGACGACCTGGGACAATGTCGTCGCAGCCTGCTCGCCCTGCAATCTACGCAAGGGCAGCAAGCTGCCGAAGCAAGCCGGCATGTTCCCGCACCAGAGGCCTTTCCAGCCGACGGTGCAGGACCTGCACAACAACGGCCGGCTCTTCCCGCCGAACCATCTGCATGAAAGCTGGATGGACTATCTCTACTGGGACGTCGAACTGCAGCCCTGACGCTGTTCGTGCCTTCTTGCCGGATCTAAGCCCAAAGCGGGGTCAGGAGAGGTGCGTGCGCTCGCGAACCCCTTGTTGGGGCGTTGCCTGCCCGAGAGCGATCTGGGATCAGCGCGCCTTTGCCGCACCGCGCAAGGCGATTGCTGCGAGGATGAGGCTGGCGATCACATTCCATCCGGCAAAGGAGAGCCCGAGCACCCGCAAGGAGGCTTCGGTGCACGACGGGCCATGCTTGGAATCGAGATCGCCCAGCAGATCACCGACATTCGACGAAATCCCTTGCGCGGTCGTGGCGCAGGTGGACGGTCCTTCCCAGAAGCCCCATTCGGCGCCCGAGTGATAGACGCCCATGCCGGCGCCGACCAGCATCAGGATGCCGACGATGAGAAGCAGCGTGCGTGTCGTCCACGCCGGCAGTTTGAACGCGCTCGTGGCGATTGCCAAAACACCGACCGGGATGCCCCAGTAGTAGGGATCGCGCTGCAACAGGCAGAGCGCGCAGGGAATATAGCCACCGACATGCTCGAAGCCGAGCGCGCCGCCCACGGTCGCCGCCATGCCGAGTGTTACGATAACGGCGATCAGCAAATGCTGGCGGGATTGGGTGGCGGCGTCGATCATCTATACCTCGCGGGCGGCAACTCGAAACCGAGGGATGCCGCAGTGCAAACTGGATGGCGCCTTCTTAGGCAGGATCGTGCGCGCTGTAAATCGCAGCGGCTGTGAGCGGCCCGCACGCTTTCGTGATTGTTGGTCGTGCATCCTGAAAATGATGGTTGACCACGGCGAAATCCTTCGTGTAAATCCGAGCCGCTGATATCGCACTTCCCTGAGCCCCATTGGCGGAATTGGTAGACGCGCTCGACTCAAAATCGAGTTCCGAAAGGAGTGCTGGTTCGACCCCGGCATGGGGCACCACCACGTACACTTTCTTCACATCCATCGTCCGACATGCCTGAACGCCGCCGCAGTCATTGAACTGTCGCTTGCGAAGGTGTTAGGTGCGCTGCAGC
Organism: Ensifer sp. YR511; assembly: GCF_900103045.1. Lineage (NCBI taxonomy): Bacteria > Pseudomonadati > Pseudomonadota > Alphaproteobacteria > Hyphomicrobiales > Rhizobiaceae > Ensifer > Ensifer sp. YR511. The sequence continues at coordinate 36,699 of NZ_FNGR01000023.1, read as the reverse complement.
AAGAAAACTGTCATGGCAGCGTCATGTTACCGAGAATAGAGACCTACGACGAACTCTACCGCGCCTTCCGCTGGCCGATTCCGGAAAAGTTCAATATCGGCGTTGCCGTCTGCGACGCCTGGGCTGAGCGGGCGCCGGAGCGTGTCTGTCTCCAGCATTTCGATCCTGGCGGTGCGCATCAATCGCTGACCTATCGTCAATTCGCCCGGCAATCCTCGGCCTTTGCCAAGGGGCTGACGGGGGAGGGTATCATGCCCGGCGAACGGGTGGCGATCCTGTTGCCGCAGGGGTTCGAGACGGCGATTGCCCATGCAGCGATCTACAAGCACGGTGCCATCGCGCTGCCGCTGGCGCTGCTCTTCGGCGTCGAGGCGCTCGAATACCGGCTGCGCGACGCCGGCGTGGCGGCTGTCATCACCAACGGCTTTGGCTATGAACGCATCGCGGCGATCCGTGAGCGGCTGCCTGACTTGCGGCTGGTGGTGCTGGCGGATGATCAGCCGCGTCCGGGCACGATTGTCTTCTCTGACTTGGCGTCGGGTGATCCCTCTGGCTTTGTTGCGGCCGATACCGGCCCCGACGATCCGGCCTTGATGATCTACACGTCAGGCACGACGGGGCCGCCGAAGGGGGCACTGCACGGGCACCGGGTGCTGCTCGGGCATCTGCCGGGCTTCGAGTTTCACCATCACTTCCTGCCGCAGCCGGGTGACCGCATGTGGACGCCGGCCGACTGGGCCTGGGCGGGCGGGCTGCTCAACGCGCTGTTACCGTCGCTGCTGCACGGCGTACCCGTCGTGTCGTCGCCGGCGCAGAAGTTCGACCCGCATACTGCCTTTCGCATCCTGGAAGAAATGGACGTGCGCAACGCCTTCATTCCGCCGACGGCGCTCAGGCTGATGAAGGCGGTCGAGAATCCGCGCGAGCGCTATCGGCTTAATCTCCGAACCATCGGCTCGGCTGGCGAGTCCCTCGGCCGCGAGACCTATGAATGGGCAAAGGCGGCGCTCGGTCTCGAGGTCAGCGAGTTCTACGGCCAGACCGAGTGCAACATCGTCATCTCGTCAGCCGCCGATCTCGGCGTCGTCAAGCCGGGGTCGATGGGGAAGGCCGCACCCGGCCACCGGGTGGCGATCATCGACGGCGAAGGCCGCGAACTGCCGGCCGGCAGCGTCGGGCAGGTGGCGGTGAAGCGGCCGGACCCGGTGATGTTCCTCGGCTACTGGGGCAACGCGGCGGCGGCGGAGAAGAAGTTCATCGGCGACTGGATGACGACAGGCGATCAGGGCGTGATGGACGAGGAGGGCTATTTCACCTTCTTCGGGCGTGACGACGACGTCATCACCTCGTCGGGCTATCGCATCGGCCCGGGCGAGATCGAGGATTGCCTCGCCGGCCATCCGGACGTGCAATTGGCCGCCGCTGTCGGCAAGCCCGATCCGGTGCGCACCGAGATCGTCAAGGCCTATGTCGTGCTACGGCCGGGCGTTGTTGGCGACGCGCGTGTGGCAACCTCCATCCGCGAGTGGGTGAAGACCCGGCTCTCGATGCACGAGTATCCGCGCGAGATCGCCTTCGTCGACAGCCTGCCGCTGACGACCTCGGGCAAGGTGATCAGACGGTTCCTGCGCGAGCAGGCGGCGGCGGAAGCGCGCGGGGCGATTCAGGTTTCCGAAGCGTCGTAGTCCCTTGACCGCCGCGCGATTGATTTGAATTGGCTGGAGCGGGATGCGGGCGGAAAACGGCGCACGCTTTTTCCTCATCCCGCTCTAGCGTCCGGCAAGCGCCTTGATCTTGTCGCGCAGGATCCGCGCCATGTTGCGGGTGTTGCGATAGAGGTGGAGCTGGGCTGCCACCTGGCGCACTTCGCGGTCTCGGGTCTGCTGCAGGCCGATCACCATCGTGCCCATGTCTTCGCGCTCCTGCCAGAAACGGCTCATGATCGGGTGGTCCGGCACCGCGCAGGAATCGGAGCGGGCGATGTTGGCGTCGTCGAGATGCCATTCCGTCAGTTCGGCGAGAAGCAGTTTGCCCGGCGAGAACCTGGCATAGCGCTCGTCATAGGCGGTCTTCCAGGTATAGGCCTCGCCCGACATCAGGAAGACGACCATCGAGGCGATCGCCTTGCCGTCGAGATCGAGCGTGTGGATGCGCACGCTGTCGCCGTCGGCCAGATTGGTGATCGCCTCGCGGGCAAAGGCGGCCCGAAAGCGGTCGAGCACCATGGCGCTGCGCGCCTTGCCCTTCCAGCCGGATGCTTCCAGCGCCAGGAATTCCTCCATGCGCAGGCGGACGTCGGCGGGCTGACGGGCGACCGAATAGACGAGCTCGCCCTCTTTTTCGAGATTGTTCCACTGCCGCCGCAGCTCGCGGAAATGCGCCGGGCTAATGGCCTTGCGCAGATAGGTCGGGCCGTCGAGCAGGCTTTCGAGCATCGGCCGGCTGAAGGTGTCGGTCACCGTCAGAGGCAGGTTGCGGCCGATGGCGACGGCGCGGGTGAGGCGGGCGACCTTGCCGTTGAGCCGCATGTCGGGCAGCACCAGGATCGAGGGCAGCCCGGTTGCCGGCGCGGCAAAGGCTTCGAACAGGTTGTCGATGGTCTCGGCCGCATCCTCGGCGTCGAGCAGTGGCACGCCCAGTGGCCCGAACGGGTTCGACCAGGCGCGAATGATCGGCGCGCCGATCGAGAAGCCGGGCTTTTCGATCGAGAACGGCATCAGGAAACGCAGCCGGCTGCGGCGCTCGTCGTTGTCGCGCATGATCGCGAGCCGGATGACTCGCTCTTCCAGGCGTGGCATGGCCGGCGCCAGGAAGCGTCCGGTGAAGAAGACGTTCGGCTCCAGCGCCCGGTTCGACAGAAAGTCGAGTTCGCGCTGCAACTCGTAGCCGGCCCTTGCCGGATAGATGGCAAGATGCCGTCCGGGACGTCCGACCTCGATCAGATGCTCTGCGGTCGGTCCGCTTTCGCCGTCCTGCGCCAGACCGCCGAGAACCCGTGCGGCCCGGCTGTTTGCATCGCTCGGAAGATTGGTATTGCCGATCATGGATGGACAGCCCCGTTGTTTTCATTGCCGGCCCGCGCTCTTGCGAAGGCAAAGAGCGCAAAGCCGAAGGTACGCCGGACGGCGAGGTGCAGCAGCATCGCCTCGACGAACATAGCACCAGCGGTTGCAAAAGCAGCACCGTTCAGTCCGAAAAGAGGGATGAGGCTGAGGTTGAGTGCGATGTTGACCACCAGCGCGCCGGCGTAGAGGATCACGCACAGCGTCTGCTGGCCGGCCATCGTCAGCAGCGTTTCGGCCGGGCCGATGAAAGCCTTGGCGAGGATACCCGCGAAAAGCACCATCATCAGCGGCAGCCCGGTGACGAAGGCCGGGCCGAAGAGCGAAAGCAGGAACGGCCCTGCCAGTAGCACCAGCGCGCCGACCAGAAGCGACGGCCAGAAGGCCCAGCGGGCGCTTTCGACCGCGATGCCGGGGATCTGGCCGGGATCGCGGGCCATCGCGTTGGAGACGCGCGGGCCCGCGGCTGCCTTGACCGCGAACATGACGAAATGCACAAGCGCCATGGTCTTGGCGGCAGCGAAATAGATCGCGACGTCGTCCGGCTCCAGGTAGAGGCCGACGATCACCACATCGGAATTGGTCAGCAGGAAGCCGAAGCCATCGACCAGGAAGACGGGGATCGAGACCTTGAGCCAACGGCGAAGCTCGATGCGTCGCGGTCCCGGAACATAGCGCGAGCGAAGACGGTAGGTGAGCGCGAGAAACTGCGAGACACTGGTGACATAGGCCGCGGCCATGGCTGCCATCATGGCGGTTTGCGCGGTGTGGGGCGCGCCGGCGGTGACGGCGAGCACCATGAAAACGAGCACGAGCAGCGGCCGGATGATGAAGGTGGGGCTCATCGCGGCAATCGGCCAGCCATGGGCACGCGCCGTTCCGTCCATGACGTCGCCCAGCGAGATCATCGGCAGGGTGAAGAGGCCGAGATAGAGGGGCACAAGGTAATAGGCCTCGATGTGCCCGGAAAAGAACCAGAGGCCGGCAAGGCCGAGGACGGCGACCGTGGTGGCGGAGGAAAGCGCGAAGATGCGCACCGTCGTCGTCACGCCGCGGATTTCGTCCATGGCGGCCGACGCCTGGTATTCCGGCAGGAAGCGGATGACGACGGAGTGAAAGCCGACGCAGGAGAGGCTGCCGAACAGGATGACCAGCACCCAGACGAAGACGAAGATGCCGTATTCGAACTCGCCCATCAGCCGCGCGAGGATGATCTGCGACAGGAAGGCGATGGCGGCGCTGACGATGCGAACCGTGAAGGCGACGAGCGCCATGCGGCGCGCAGCGTTCGTGGCGTCGGAACTTGTCAGGATGGGGAGAAGCCGGGCGATAATTGCGGACAGGCGGTGTCTCAGTGCCGACGGCAGCATTCGTCCGGCCGTTTGACATACCGCCATGAACACGAGAACACCCTGAGATTACGCAATACAGGGGTTCAGTACTGCCAGAACAGCGTTAACAAAGGGTGCAGCGCGGTTGTAAGGAATGGGGGCAACCATGCCGATTGTGGACAGCGAGCGGCAGCGGATTATGCAGGCGAAATCGATTGGCCGCACATGGTCGGCGATCTCCAGAAGATCGGCATCGAGCGGCTGGAGGACCTGACGGTCGCCAACGCGGAAGACCTCGCACTCCGTATCAACGCCACGCTCGGCCGCCGCCATATCAACAGCACCGGCATTCGCGCGCTCGAAAACCTGATCGCCCAGGGCGTGCCATCGCTAGCAAACTGGCTCCAGGAAACGAAAATGCCGCCCGGGGGGCGGCATTTCTGAAGGGCAGGGGGCGCAGACAGTACCTGCATTCCGCGGCTGGCTTATGCCTCGTAGATGCCGTGGCAGTGTTTGTACTTCTTGCCCGAACCGCAGGGGCAGAGCTCGTTACGCGAGACCTTGCCCCAGGACAATGGGTTGGTTGCGTCTCGCTGCACTGGCGGGGCGGCCAGCAGCGTGCCGTCGCCGAAATCGTCCTCGCCGGTGAGCGGATCGATATGGTGGCCATGCATGACAGGCGGAGCCGGCTGCGGCGCTTCGGCTGCTTCGCGCACCAGCTCGACGCGCATGAGCTGTGCGGTCACGGCCTGGCGCAGGTTGCCGAGCAGGGCCTGGAACAGCTCGAAGGCTTCGGACTTGTATTCCTGCAGCGGATCGCGCTGGGCGTAGCCGCGGAAGCCGATGACCGAGCGCAGGTGATCGAGGTTGACGATGTGCTCGCGCCACAGATGGTCGAGTGTCTGCAGCACGACCGAGCGTTCGACATACTGCATGATCTCCGGACCGAAGCGTTCGGCACGGTCGGCGGCTTCCTTTTCGGCAGCGGTCATGACGCGCTCGAGAATATCGGCTTCGTCGATGCCTTCCTCGGCAGCCCATTCGGTGATCGGCAGGTCGAGATTGAGGTATTGCTGCACGTCGGCCTTGAGACCGGCGACGTCCCACTGCTCGGCATAGGCCTTCTCGGGAATGCGCTTGCTGACCATGTCTTCGACGACTTCGGTGCGCATGTCGGTCACGGTTTCGGTGACGCTTTCGGCATCCATCAGCTCGATGCGCTGCTCGAAGATCACCTTGCGCTGATCGTTGAGAACGTCGTCGTACTTCAGAAGGTTCTTGCGGATGTCGAAGTTGCGGGCTTCAACCTTCTTCTGGGCGCGTTCGAGAGCCTTGTTGATCCACGGATGGATGATCGACTCACCTTCCTTGAGGCCCAGCTTCTGCAGCATACCGTCCATGCGGTCGGAGCCGAAGATGCGCATCAGGTCGTCCTGGAGCGACAGGTAGAACTTCGATCGACCCGGGTCGCCCTGACGGCCGGAACGGCCGCGAAGCTGGTTGTCGATGCGGCGGCTTTCGTGGCGCTCGGTAGCGAGAACGTAAAGCCCGCCGGCGGCCAGCGCTTTTTCCTTCAGCTGCTGCACTTCGGCGCGGATCGCCTGTTCGCGCTGTTCGCGCTCGGGGCCGGGCTCGACTTCCGAGAGCTCCTGCTGGATGCGCATGTCGACGTTGCCGCCGAGCTGGATGTCGGTGCCGCGACCGGCCATGTTGGTGGCGATCGTGACGGCGCCGGGCACGCCGGCCTGGGCGACGATGAAGGCTTCCTGCTCGTGGTAGCGGGCGTTGAGAACCTGGAAGTTGGCAAAGCCGGACTTCTTTAGAAGGTCGGCCAACTGCTCGGACTTTTCGATCGACGTCGTGCCGACCAGCATCGGCTGGCCGCGCTCGTGTGCCGACTTGATCTCGTCGATGATGGCGTTCAGCTTTTCGCCCTGCGTACGGTAGACCTCGTCATCCTCGTCGATACGCTTGATCGGCAGATTGGTCGGAACTTCAACGACTTCCAGGCCGTAGATGTTGCCGAATTCTTCCGCTTCGGTGGAGGCCGTACCGGTCATGCCGCCGAGCTTGGAGTACATGCGGAAGTAGTTCTGGAAGGTGATCGATGCGAGCGTCTGGTTCTCTGGCTGGATCTGCACCTTTTCCTTGGCTTCGAGCGCCTGGTGCTGGCCTTCCGAATAACGGCGGCCCGGCATCATGCGGCCGGTGAATTCGTCGATGATGACGATCTCGCCGTTGCGAACGATGTAGTCCTTGTCGCGCTGGAACAGCTTGTGGGCCTTGAGCGCATTGTTGACGTGGTGGACGATCGCGACGTTTTCGATGTCGTAGAGCGATTCACCCTTGAGCAGGCCCGCCTCGCGCAGCAGGTTTTCGAGCTTCTCGGTGCCTTCTTCGGAGAAGTTGGCCGAGCGCTGCTTCTCGTCGATCTCGTAGTCCTCAGCCGAAAGCAGCGGAATGAATTCGTTGATTGTGTTGTAGAGATCCGAGCGGTCGTCGAGCGGGCCGGAGATGATCAGCGGCGTGCGCGCTTCGTCGACGAGGATCGAGTCCACTTCGTCGACGATGGCGAAGAAGTGGCCGCGCTGGACCATCTGTCCGCGCTCGTACTTCATGTTGTCGCGCAGATAGTCGAAGCCGAGCTCGTTGTTGGTGGCATAAGTGATGTCGCAGGCATAGGCGGCTTTGCGCTGCTCGTCGGTCAGGCCGTGGACGATGACGCCCGTGGTCATGCCGAGGAAGCTATAGATGCGGTCCATGGTGCCGGCGTCGCGCTGGGCGAGGTAGTCGTTGACGGTAACGACGTGCACGCCCTTGCTCGCAAGCGCGTTGAGGTAGACCGGAAGCGTCGCGACGAGGGTCTTGCCTTCACCGGTCTTCATTTCGGCGATGGCGCGTTCGTGCAGGATCATGCCGCCGATGAGCTGGACGTCGAACGGGCGCAGGCCGAGCACGCGGCGGGCGGCCTCGCGGGCGACCGCAAAGGCCGGAACCAGAAGGTCGTCGAGCGTCTTGCCTTCTTCCAGCTGCTTGCGGAATTCCACCGTCTTGCCGGCGAGCGCCTCATCCGACAAAGCCTTCATGTCGGCTTCAAGTGCGTTGATGGCGTCCACCCGTGCCTTGTAGCCACGCACGCGGCGATCGTTGGAGGAGCCAAACAACTTGCGGGCTAGGCCGCCGAGACTGACCATACGAATGGTCCTTTCATTTTTGTTGCCTTGGGTCTCATGGCCGCGCCGCGAAAACCGCGCAATGCCGTGAAACGCCCGGAAACTGTTCTGGACGCGAGGTTGCGTGACAGATAAGAGGGGGGTCGAATTATGTCAACGCAATTGCACTGCCGGACGGCTACAGAACCGCCACATTCTGGTGTTGTGCAGCCGCTACAAGCTGCAGGCAATTGCGCCGAAGGCCAATGTGAAAGGTTAGTGAGCATGACCAAGTTGAAAACCCTGGCCGCCGTGGCACTGGTTGCGGCGATGGCCGTACATGGTGGCGCGCGGGCGGAAGACGCCGATCCGGTGGTCGCCAAGGTTGGCGGCGAGGACGTGCGTCAGTCCGAACTCAATCTTGCTCTGGGTGGTCTCGACCCGCAGCTGCAGCAGATGCCGGAAGAACAGAAGCGCGCCGCAGCACTGTCGGCGATCATCGACGTTAAGCTTCTTTCCGCCACGGCCGAGAAGGAAGGCCTGCAGGACGACGCCACTTTCAAGCAGCGCGTCGCGTACCTCACCGAGCGCGAACTTCACAACGCCTACTTCAAGAAGCATGTCGTCGACGCCATCACCAAGGAAGAGGTGAAGGCACGCTACGACAAGGAAGTCGCGGCCATTCCGGTTCAGGATGAAGTGAAGGCCCGCCATATCCTGGTCAAGACGGAAGACGAAGCCAAGGAAATCATCAAGGAACTCGACGCTGGCAAGAGCTTCGTCGAGCTTGCCAAGGCGAAGTCCACCGATCCGAACAAGAACGACGGCGGCGACCTCGGTTACTTCACCAAGGGCCGCATGGTGCCGGAATTCGAAACGGCTGCCTTCGCTCTCGAGAAGGGCGCCTACACCAAGACCCCGGTCAAGACGCAGTTCGGCTTCCACGTAATCCTGGTCGAAGACAAGCGCCCGCAGGCCCCGCCGCCGCTCGAGCAGGTCGAGCAGCAGGTTCGTCAGCTTGTCATGCGTGACAAGTATGTCGAGCTGCTTGCCGCCGCCAAGAAGGATGCAGGCGTCGAAATTTCCGACCCGGCGCTGAAGCAGGCCTATGACGAGGCCAACAAGGCGCAGGAAGCGCAACAAGCCAAGTAATTCGATCGGCGGGCCCTGCCACTGGCGGGGCCTGTCGTCACCGCTTTTTGTCGATGCCCGGCGGTGAAAACCGTTCGGGCATTTGTCGCAAGATGGATCTGGAGCCGTTTCGGTTGTAGACCGCTCCGGATCCTTGTTCTTAGGCATTTCCTGAAGGCCGCCAGGCTCTTTTGGAAGTGCTTTGGCTCCAACACGTCACAGCAGGTTTCCCATGTCCGGCTCCGTTTCTCCGCTCGCTCCGAAAACCTTTGCCGAAATGCCCTCCGTGCGCGGCGTCCGCATGGCGACCGCAGCCGCCGGCATCAAGTACAAGAACCGCACCGACGTGCTGATGATGGTGTTCGACCGGCCGGCCGTCGTGGCCGGTGTCTTCACCCGTTCCAAGTGCCCTTCGGCCCCTGTCGATTTCTGCCGCAAGAACCTTGCCGGCGGTGTTGCGCGCGCTGTCGTCGTCAACTCCGGCAACGCCAATGCCTTCACCGGCAAGAAGGGCCGCGAGGCGACGGAACTGACGGCAAAGTCGGCGGCAAAGGCTGTCGGCTGCGCGGAGAGCGAAGTCTTCCTGGCGTCGACCGGCGTCATCGGCGAGCCTTTGGACGCGACCAAGTTTGCCGGCGTGCTCGACGATCTGGCTGTTGCCGGCAAGGAGGACTTCTGGTTCGAAGCCGCCAAGGCGATCATGACGACGGATACCTATCCGAAGGTAGCGACACGCAGCGCCGAAATCGACGGCGTCAAGGTGACGATCAACGGCATCTCCAAGGGCGCCGGCATGATCGCGCCCGACATGGCGACGATGCTCTCCTTCGTGGTCACAGATGCCGACATTGCGCCTTCGGCGCTGCAGGCCCTGCTTTCGGCCGGCGTCGGCCCGACCTTCAACTCGGTCACGGTCGACAGCGACACTTCGACGTCCGATACGCTGATGCTGTTCGCTACGGGCGCGGCATCGGCCGACGGCCAGCCGGCAATCTCCGATGCGACCGACCCGCGTCTTAATGCCTTCCGCGCCGCACTGAACGACCTTTTGCGCGATCTCGCGCTCCAGGTCGTGCGCGACGGCGAAGGCGCTCGCAAGATGGTCGAGGTGACTGTCGAAGGCGCCGAGAATGATGCGGCCGCCAAGCGCATCGCGCTTTCGATCGCCAATTCGCCGCTCGTCAAGACGGCGGTCGCCGGTGAAGACGCCAACTGGGGCCGCGTGGTCATGGCCGTCGGCAAGTCCGGAGAAATGGCCGAGCGCGACCGGCTGGCGATCTGGTTCGGCGACGTGCGCGTCGCCGTCGAGGGGGAGCGCGATCCCACCTATTCTGAAGCTGCGGCCACGGCCGTGATGAAGGAAGAGGACATCACGATCCGCGTCGAAATCGGCCTCGGTTCCGGTCGGGCCACTGTCTATACCTGCGACCTGACGAAGGAATATGTCGAGATCAACGGCGATTACCGGAGCTGAGGCGCCGGTTATGTGATGGTGAGCGGCCTAGCGCGCCAGGCCGTAGAGGTAGCAAGATGACATCGAATGATATTCGGCCCGTGGCGGGCAAGGCACAGGCCGAAGCTGGGGAAGTGGCAATGGTGGATCTTCCAAACGTGCGCCGTCTCGAGGCCGTGGGTTTCCGCGCCTGGCCGGCAGCGTCCGTGCAATATGATGGCAGCTGGCTGATCCGGCTCAATGCAGGCCATGATTCCAAGCGGCTGAATTCCGTCAATCCGCTTGATCCGTCCGACTATCGCGACATCCCGGTCCGTCTCGAAAAGGCTGCCCGGCGCTTTGCCGACTACGGCCGGCCGCTGACTGTGCGCCAGACGCCGCTGACGCCGCCGCAGCTTGTCGCCCATATGGATGCCGAGGGCTGGAATGCGTTCAGCCGCAGCCTGGTCATGAGCGTCGACCTGGTCGAGCGCGAGTTCGGTGACGGCATCGATCATCTGCCGATCAAGGATGTCGGCCGGTTCGTCGATGCGTGCATCGGGATTGCGAAGAGCGATCCGAAGCGCAAGGCGGCGCTGGCCGAAATCATCAACGCGATCAAGCCGGAGAGTGGCCTCTTCCTGTTCGAGGATGCCGAGATGGGGCCGACGGCCGTGGCGCTCGTCGTCCAGGACAACGATCTTGCCGGCATCATGCAGTTTGCCGTGGACGAGCGGGTCCGTGGCCGGGGCGTCGGCAAGGCGATGCTCGACGTCTGCCTGCGCTGGGCGCGTCTGCGCGGAGCCAAGAAGGCCTGGCTGCAGGTGGAAGCGGATAACAGCGCGGCTATGGCGCTTTATCGCGGCGCCGGTTTCTCCGAGGTTTACAGCTACATCTATCGAACGCCGGGAGCTTGAGGCCATGGATGCCAACGGAAAGAAGATCGTGCTTGTCGCGGCCTGCGCGCTTGTCGATTCCGATGGTCGCATCCTGCTCGCGCAGCGGCCGGAAGGAAAATCGCTTGCCGGCCTATGGGAGTTTCCGGGCGGCAAGGTTGAAGCCGGCGAGACGCCGGAGGAAACCCTGATCCGCGAGCTTGAGGAAGAACTCGGCATCCGCACCAAGGTCGCATGCCTGGCGCCGCTCACCTTCGCCAGCCACACCTATGACGACTTCCATCTGCTGATGCCGCTCTATGTCTGCCGCCGCTATGAAGGGGTTGCGATCGGGCGGGAAGGCCAGGCGATCAAGTGGGTCCGGCCAAAGGCCCTGCGCGATTTTCCGATGCCGCCGGCAGACGAACCGCTTATCCCGTTTCTTATGGATTTGCTCTGAACCTACCCGAAATCTGATTGATTATTAATCGATCGTTTATCTCCCTGGCGCAAAGATAGCTCCAATTCAGTTTTGGTACGTATCGTTGGCAACGGCGTATCGATTTCAGGCAGTGCGGTGGAACCAAGCTTGGGAAGGGCGCTTGCGTTCGCCGTATTTTGCGCGTTTGTGAGGCTGGGATGGTGGACGACGATTTCTGGAACACGGTTCAGGAAAAGGATCTGATGAATAATCAGTCCCGCCGGACAGGTGTGCTCAATCTGTCGCTGTTGTTCGGAACGGCGGTGATCGCGCTGACGCTGATCCTGACGCCCATGCTGTCATCCAAGACCGACAAGCGCATCATGGCGAACACGCCCGTCGATTACGACAACATTTCCACCGGCTCCATCCCTTCGAAGGGGACCACCAAGCGCTACACGGTTCGGCGCAGCGTCCTTCAGGAAATGCCCGGAGCGGTTTGCATTATCGATGCCGACGGCCGCAAGAGCGGCTGCTGAGGCGAACGCCATCGGCCCGTTTGGCGCTGGCGTCCGATTCGGATTGAACACAAATCTGGCTGGGGACGCATGGAAACGCTTAGACGCTTGTTTGGTGGCACGGACGGCGGCATCGCCATCGAGTATGCGCTGATCGCCGCCCTCGTCTCCCTCAGCTTAATCTTCGGGGCCAACCAGATCGGCAACGCCCTGACCTACGTCTACGACTCGCTCGCCGCAGCGTTCCCGAGCGCATAAGCACTAAAACCGGATCTGGGGTGGATGCCGCCTTAGAGCGGCTGCTCCTTCGTGCCAAGCGCTACCGAAAGCCGTTGCTTTGCTGAACCCGGCTTCAGCGGCTTCTGCTGGCTTTCGTGCGGCGCCCAGCCGGACAGATAGATGATGGAGAAGGTAGCGCGAACGCGGCCGTCCGGATCGGAGAAGCGCTCCGCGTAAATTTCCGCAGCCCTGAGGAAGAACCGCCTGGAAACGGGCGTGCGGCTGCGCGCCGAAAGCGGGCTGGTCATACCCATGGCGCGCAGGTCGCGGATCAGCGCGAACAGCGAATCGTAGCGCACCGTGTAGGTTTCAGTGTCGGTGACCGGCAGTGCGAAGCCGGCGCGTTGGAGCAGAGCGCCGACGTCACGGACATCGGCGAAGGGAATGACGCGCGGGCTGGCGCCGCCGGTCAGCTCGGCCTCTGCAGCCAGAAGCGCTTCGCGCAGCTCCTGCAGCGTGCCGCTGCCCGGGATGGCGGCGAGGAACAACCCATCGGGCTTTAGCGCCCGCCGCACCTGGATGAAGGCGCCCGGTGTATCGTTGGTCAGATGCAGGGACAGCGGCGAGACGATCAGGTTGACGCTTTCCGGTTCGACCGGAACTTCCTCGAGCGAGGCGATCGTCACCGGCGCCTCGGTCGAGCTGAAGCGGGCGTCGGTCTCGACGCGCTCGATGGCGTCGATCTTGCCGGTCGCCATCAGTTGGCGGGCCGTTTCTCCGGTATAGCCGTGCAGTTCGAGTGCGCGATCAAAATGACGCTCGACCACGCCGACACGCTCGGCGAGCTCTTCGGCAACGATGTCGAGAAGGAAACCGGCCTTCGGATCGGCGTTTCTGAGCGCCCTTGCCCGGTGCGCCTCGACGAGGCTCTGGTCAAAGATTTTTTCCACGATAGTCTCTCCGCGATGGGCAGCAAAGAGACCTTCGGAGGCACAAAGTCAACCGCATGGCATGGGAGAGGTTGCGTATTCCGCAGGCGTGGCGCGCGGGCATGCTGAAACGATTCGGACTGGGGCTCGTCGATCTCGTCTTTCCGCCTGTCTGTTGCGGTTGCGGCCGGCTGGTCGGCGATCATCGCGCGGTCTGCGCCTCCTGCTGGGCGACACTGCCGCTGATCGAACGGCCCTATTGCGATATTCTCGGCATGCCGTTTTCGGTCGATCACGGCGCCGGAGCGGTGTCACCGGAGGCGATCGCCAACCCGCCTGCATTCGATCGGTTAAGGTCGGTGGCGATCCATGAAGGTGTTGCCCGCGATCTGGTCCACGGGCTGAAATATCGCGACCGCACGGATCTCGCGCCGATGATGGCGACATGGATGATCCGGGCGAGCGACGGTGCCGTCGCTTCCGCCGACGCGATCATCCCCGTGCCGCTGCACGCCTTCCGGCTGTGGAAGCGGCGGTTCAACCAGTCGGCGGAGTTGGCGCGAGCCATTGCGCAGCTCTCCGGTCGTCCGTATCAGCCCGACATCTTGAAGCGCGTCCGGCGCACGAGCCCGCAGGTTCGCCTGGGGTTGCGCGCCCGCGAGGAGAACGTCCGCGGCGCCTTCGCCGTCTCGGAAAGCGGCAGGGCGGGTCTCAGTGGGAAAAGCGTGGTTCTCGTCGACGATGTATATACGACCGGCGCAACCGTTGCCGCAGCGACCCGTGCGCTGAAGCGGGCGGGGGCCGGGTCGGTCACGGTTTTGACCTTTGCAAGAGCCGTATCCGGTCTTATATGACAATCAGATGTCCGGCACGGTCGCCGGCAAAGGAGCGGTTCAGGATCATGGCTTCGGTGGTCATTTATACGCGTCAGTTCTGCGGCTATTGCTCGGCCGCAAAGAAACTCCTGGAAACCAAGGGCGTTTCCTTCCTCGAGCACGATGCCACCTATGATCCGAACGTTCGGCAGGTGATGATCGACAAGTCGCACGGCGGGACGACGTTCCCGCAGATCTTCATCAATGACATTCATGTCGGTGGCTGCGACGACCTGCACGCGCTGGAACGCGCCGGCAAACTCGACGCGATGCTGGCTGCCTGAGGCACCGTACCCTTGCATGAGGCGACGTCCCGTTTATCAGCGGTGAGCGCTTAGGAGTTGGACGTAATGACTTTCAAGGCCGCAGCCATTCAGATGTGTTCCGGCGTCGATCCGCGCAAGAATGCGGAGACGATGGTGCGGCTCGCGCGCGAAGCGGCAGCCCACGGCGCGACCTATATCCAGACTCCGGAAATGACCGGGGCGCTGCAGCGGGACCGGGCGGCTCTGCGCGCGATCCTGAAGGACGAGGCCAACGATCTTATTGCCGCGTCGGCAGCTCAGCTTGCCGGCGAACTTGGCGTCTACCTCCATGTCGGCTCGACGCCGATCGCGCTTGCCGACGGTAAGATCGCCAATCGCGGCCTGCTGTTTGGCCCGAATGGCCAAAAGATCTGTGACTATGACAAGATCCATATGTTCGACGTCGATCTCGAGAACGGCGAGAGCTGGCGGGAAAGTGCCGCCTATCAGCCGGGCAGCATTGCGCGCCTGGCCGAACTCGACTTCGGCAAACTTGGCTTTTCCATTTGCTACGACGTGCGCTTCCCGGAGCTTTTCCGGCAACAGGCCGTTGCCGGCGCCGAGGTCATGTCGGTGCCCGCCGCCTTCACGCGGCAGACGGGCGAGGCGCACTGGGAAATCCTGCTTCGCGCCCGCGCGATCGAGAACGGCCTCTTCGTCATTGCCGCCGCGCAAGGGGGCACGCATGAGGATGGGCGTGAGACGTTCGGCCATTCTATGATCGTCGATCCCTGGGGGCGCGTGCTCGCTTCGGCTGGCCCTACGGGCGAGGCGGTTGTGCTTGCCGACATCGATGTCGCGGCCGTGCACGCGGCGCGCGCCAAGATACCGAACTTGAAGAATGCCCGTAGCTTCGTGCTCGATGAAGTGGCGCCGACCGGGAAGGGAGGCGTTGCCGCTTGATCCGCTACACCCTTTCCTGCGACAACGGCCACGATTTCGAGGGCTGGTTCTCGTCGAGTGACGATTTCGACCGCCAGGTCGAGCGCAAACTGGTCTCCTGTCCGAGCTGCAACTCGACCTCCGTTGCCAAGCAACTGATGGCGCCCTCGGTTGCGACCGCGCGCAAGAAGGAGGCGACGCGGGCGGTGATCATGGACCAGGCGCAGAAGGAAACGGTCGCCAAGATCCGCGAGCTGGTGAAGTCCGTACGCGAGAACGCCGAGGATGTCGGCGAGCGCTTTCCCGAGGAAGCCCGCAAGATCCACTACGGCGAGGCGGAAGAGCGCGGGCTGATCGGCAAGGCGACGGCGGAAGAGGCCGTGGCGTTGCTCGAAGAAGGGATCGCGGTCGCGCCGCTGCCGATCTTGCCCGACGAGGTCAACTGACGCGGGGCACTTTCGCATCTGCCGTCTAAACTTTGGTTCCCGCCCTTTAAATACAATGCCTTGGCTCCCATCTCGCAGCTTTGCAATGGGAGTTTTCCAGCCAATGGCATTGTCCGATGTTCACATTTCCACTGATCGCCTCGTTATCCGGCCCTTCGCGCCTGGCGATTTTCCGGCATTCTTTGCCTATCACCGCCTGCCGGAGGTCTACCATTATCTCTATCAGGACCCGCTCGACGAAACGGCAGCGCGGACAAAATTCGCCAAGGCTTCGGCGCCAAAGCTCGTTGACGATGGGGACGTCGCGGTGTTTGCCGTCGAGCGCCGCGAGGATGGTGTACTGATCGGCGAAGTCCTGCTGAAGCTCGCAAGCAGTGCGGCGGAACAGGCGGAGACCGGCTACATCTTCAATCCCGACTTTGCCGGCAAGGGCTACGCTACGGAAGCGATGCGGGCGTTGCTTGATCTCGGCTTTTCGACGCTGAAGTTTCACCGGATCTTTGCCCGGCTTGATGCCCTCAACAAGGGGTCCGTCGGCGTCGTCGAGCGTCTCGGCATGCGCCGCGAAGCGCATCTGATCGAGAACGACCGTTTCAACGATGTCTGGGGCGACGAATACGTCTATGCGCTGCTGAAGCGCGAGTGGCAGGAGCGTCGGCAGGCTGGCTGAGGCCGCCGACAGCTGCTCATAGCGGCCGCTTGGCGACGATCATGTAGTTGACGTCCATGTCCTTGGACAGGTTCCACTGATTGGAAAGCGGATTGAAGAAGACGCCGGTCCGCTCGGTCACTTCGAGGCCGTTGGCCACGAGCGGCTTTTCCAGTTCCTCCGGGCGCACCAGTTTTTCATACTGGTGCGTACCGCGCGGCAGCCAGCGCAAGACGTTCTCGGCTGCGAAGATGGCAAGCGCCGCTGCCTTCATGGTGCGGTTGATGGTGGCGACGAACATCAGACCGCCGGGGCGAACCATATGGGCGCAGGTGGTCATGAAGAAATCGACATCGGCGACATGCTCGACCACTTCCATGTTGAGCACGATGTCGAAGCTCTCGCCGGCTTCGGCAAGGGCTTCGGCGGTCACGGCGCGATAGTCGACCGCCACACCGCTTCCGGCCGCGTGCGTCTTGGCGATGCCGATGTTCTTTTCGGAGGCGTCGGCGCCGAGAACATCGGCGCCCATGCGTGCCATCGGCTCCGACAGGAGGCCGCCGCCGCAACCGATATCGAGCAGCCGCAGACCTTTGAGCGGCTGCGGGCTCCTTGGATCACGGCCGAAATGCTCGGCCACCTTGTCGCGGATATAGGCGAGGCGAACGGGATTGAACTTGTGCAGTGGCCGGAACTTGCCGGTCGGATCCCACCACTCCGCGGCCATGGCGGAAAAGCGGTCAACCTCGCTCTGGTCAATCGTCGTGCGTGCGGTCTCGCTCATGTCGCCGTCTCCTTGCATCGTCCCGACAGCGCCGCGCGTCTTTCAAGGCGCGCTAAGGACGCTGTAGCACTTTAAAGTGCTGCACAATTCTATCCTTAAATCGATCCCGATTTAGGGACTTGTGCAGCAGTGAAGTCGGACGATCGGACAAGGAAGTCAAGAGGCGGCGCTGGGCCAGATCGGCGCACACGCGTGCGTGGCGCCCGTCCTGCTACGCGTCCGCTTCTGGCTGGTAGTGCAGGATAACCACGCCGGATGTCAGAGGGCGTGTGTGGGTCAGTTTGAGTTTCGTCCGCTTCAGCCCTGGTTTGAACAGCGGCACACCCTCGCCGAGAAGCACCGGATTGATGCCGAGGCGGTATTCGTCGACGAGGCCCTTCTCGATCAGTTCGCTCGCGAAGTCGGCGCTGCCGAAAACGAAGATCGTGCCGCCATCCAGCGCCTTCAGTCGTTCGACTTCGCTTGCAGCATCGCCGGTCACGAGCGTCGTGCCGGCCCAATCGGCGGAGGTCAGCGTGCGCGAGAAGACGAATTTCTCGACGCCGTTCATGAAGGTCGCGATGTCGCCTTCGGCAGATGGCCAGTAGCCCGCCATCATTTCATAGGTCACGCGACCGAAAAGCAGGGTGTCGGCCTCGAGCTGCGTTTCGCCGATATAGGCGGCGAGTTCGTCCTCGAAGACGAACCACTCGATGTCGTGCCCCGGTGCTTCGAAGAATCCGTCGACGCTAACCATGTCCCACATGATGACCTTGCGCATTGTATCTCTCCCGTTGCGGCATGCCTGTCACGGAAAGGGTGGCAAATCTGATATTGTTTTGCAAGTGGTTTTATTTTTGCATCGGATTGGTTGGCGCTATGGCTCTTCCGCGTGCTAGTTTCTGCGCCGGCGAGGGGGGAATCCACATGGGCTTGAACAGGATCGACTGGGCGGTCGGCGTCATCGCGCCGCAGCCGTCCGATCATCTGCTCGAAGTCGGATGCGGCCATGGCATTGCCGTGACGAAGGTTTGCGATCGGCTCGACGAAGGGGAGATTGTCGCCATCGATCGCTCGGCTGTGATGATCGCGGCGGCAGCACGCAGAAATGCTGAACATGTTGCTGCAGGCCGGGCGACCTTGCGGGTTGCGGAGCTTCGCTCGTTCGATCTCGGTGGCCGTCGCTTCGACAAGGCGTTCGCCATGCGCGTCGGCGTGTTCACGCGGGGCGATCCCGCTCGAGAGTTTGCGGCGCTGGCGCAGCTGTTGAAGCCTGAGGGACGTCTTTTTCTTTTTCATGACGAGCCGTCCACGGGGGCGGACGACGTTGGCGCGCGGCTCGCGGCGGCGGCCCTTCGCCACCGCTTGCTGGTCGAGGCACTGTCGGCGCAGATATTTGACAGCGGCGAAGTCGCATGCCTGATTGCGCGGCCGCCCGCCTGATGATGTTGGCATTTGTGACGCCGCTTGTTGCGGGCGTCACAAATGCGATGATTGCGCTTTATGTCAGCCGACGTCGCCTGCCGCCGCCGAGGCGAAGAAGTCCTCCGGGTCCTCGACTTCGACGAGGCGGCGCTTCTCGATCAGCCAGAAGCGGTCGCCGACATTGCGCACGAAGCTGCGGTCGTGGGAGACGAGCAGGCAGCTCGTCTCGTTTCTCAACAACTCCGTTTCGAGCGCTTCCTGGCCCTCGATGTCCAGGTGGTTGGTCGGTTCGTCGAGCAGGTAGAAATTGGGCTCCTTCAAGCGCAGCACCAGCATGGCAAGACGCGCCTTCTGGCCGCCCGACAGCCGGCCGATCGCCTTTTCCTGCATGTCGATGCCGACGCCGACACCGACGAGCAGGCTACGGGCGCGCTGGTCGCCGAGCGAGAAGCGGCGGGACAGCGCGGCAAGCGGCGTCTCCTCGTCCGACAGGCCGGCAAGCGCCTGGTCGCTGTAGCCGAGCACCAGCGAGGGTGTTGCCCTCAGCGTCTCCGGCGCGCGGGAGGACTCCTCGATCGCCGTGCGGATCAGGTTGACGAGCCGGGTCTTGCCGGCGCCGTTTTCGCCAAGCAGCACGATGCGGTCGCCCTGGCAGATCCAGCGCTTGCCGGTGCGGAAAAGCGGGGTGCCGTCGGGCGTTTCGACCTGGACGTCGTCGAGCGTCACCAGGATCTTGGCATGGGTGCCTCGATTGGCGAGCCGGATCGCGCCGGCGGAACGTTCCTGATGCGCGGGCTTTGCCGCATCCTCCAGCCGTTCCGCGCGCTGCTTCAGTTGCTTCGTTTTTATCGTGAGCAGGTCGCTTCCGGAGTTGATGCCGATATTGTTGAGCTTGGCGGCCTGCCGACGCAGTTGCTGCGCCACCTTCATGTCGCGCTGGTAACGCCGCTCCTCCGATGCGTCCACCTCATCGAGAGCGGCGCGCGCCCGCGAATAGGGGAGCGCGAAGATCGGCGATTGCTCTGGCCTCAGGAACAGCGTGCGGTTGGTGGTTGCGTCCAGGAAGGCGCGGTCGTGGCTGGCAACCAGCACCGGCACGTCGCGTGGCAGCGCATTCAGCCAGGCCTCCAGCCGGCCGATCTTGGCGAGATCGAGATGGTTGGTCGGCTCGTCCAGCAGCAGCGCGTCTGGCTCGCTGACCCAGACGCGGGCAAGCAGCATCAGCCGCTGCCAGCCGCCGCTCAACTCCGACACGGCGCGAGCCCGCAGAACCTCCGGCACATCGAGGGCATCGAGCACGATATCGACGCGCCAGCTTTCGTTTTCCGCCTGGTCGGCCGGGAGGGCCGAAAGAACGGCGTCGTGGAAGGAGAGAGGTAAAAGCGACGCAGGCACGTTCTGCTCGACGTGACCGACCGTCAGCCCGCGCGAGCGGGTAATTTCACCGGCGGTCGGATCAAAGTTGCCGGCGATTGATCTCAGCAGGGTCGACTTGCCGCGGCCGTTGGCAGCGACGATGCCGATACGATCACCGGATGCGACGGACAGGCTAAGACTGGAGAAAAGCGGTGCGCTCAGGCTGACGCCGAGGTTGCGGATATTGATCAAGGCCATGGTCGTTCTCTGGACTGCACGAGCGACGGCGGATCATCCGGGGCGGCACTTCAGGCCGGGGTTTCGGATGGTCGAGCCCGCAACACAGACATGCTGTGCTCGGGCCGCATCGGCTCGGTATTGGAAGACGATGCAGTCGTTCAAACCGAAACGGTTCCGCACTGCATCACTCTGGGCAGACCAGGAATAGGCTCGCGATCTTCGCGAAAGGATGTCTGGTCAGCCCTGCAAACGCATCTGCAGGGCTTGGACGGGGCCACGCTGGCGGTGGTGCCGGAAAAATGTCATCACGTGCAGCCCCCCTTTCTCGAATTTGAACTTGCGGCAGCGTCAATAACACCGTCGCGCGCAATTTTCAATGGCTTCGCGCCGGCCCCGAGCCGGTGTGCTCATATCTGCAACCCGAGGAACTTGAACGGTTCGGCCTGCTTGAAGTCGCCGGTCGCGTCGCCCGAATAGGTGTGATCCTGGTTTTCGCCGAGATCGAGCTTCATCACCTTGCCGGTCTCCTTGGTAAAATCGATCTTCTTCAGGTCGACCCAGAAGGTGTTCGGGGTCAGCGCCGACTCGAAGAAATAGAGCTTGCGCTTGTGATCGACCACGGTGCGCCAGCGGGTCGAGGAAATGTTCGGTTCCTCCGGCGTGTTGAGCCCATAGGGAACCGAGACATTGCGAATGACGCTGAAGACGCTGGCCAGCGCACGGTCGGGGTTCTCGTCCTTCGGAATGGCGTTGACGTAGAACGAGGCGCGCGCGAAACGATCGGCCGCGCGGTTCGTGCCCGGCAGCATCACGGTGCCGCCGATCTGCTTCCAGTAGGCGTTCAGGGCCAGTTGCTGGTCGAAGACAGGCGAATTGGTCATCACCTGATACGGGCGACCGTGATGGATCACCTGCTTGCCGGCGATATACTCGACGATTGCGCTGTCGCCGGTCTTGTCCGAGATCGAAAGGTGCAGCGTCGTCAGCCGGTTCTCACCCGGTACGTTGTCGGTGACGATCGTGAACGGTTCTTTCTCAAGCGCCTTCACCGCGTCCTCGACAGTGGCGAAGCTGTCGAGCACATATTGCGCCCAGGCGGCGATCGTCAGGCCCGGTTTCGATTTGTCATTGAAGTCAGGGTACTCGGATTCGACCAGCCACAGGAGATTGGCATTGAGGCCGGCCTCGTTGACGCCGTCGGTGGTCGAGACATCATAGCCGGTGGCCACGACGCTTCCATACTTCGCCGTCCATTTGAATGAGTTCGGCCCTGCCTGACCGTTGCGCTCGATGCCGCGCGGCAGGACCCAGAGGTTGGTCGCGACGTCGCTCTTCCAGTCCATCGATCGGGCAGTGATGATATTGTCATCGGGGCCGAGATAGACGAGGCGGGTGCAGGCTTCCGCCGTCGTCTGACCGAGCATGAGAAGGGCGGCAAGTGCGGATGTGACCGATCGGACGGCCGGCTTTACGATGAACGTCATACCATTCTCCTTCGCGGGCAAAGCGTATGCTGGGTATCCGCCAGACGGTCCTTGAGCGTTGAAGCAGGCCCAGGTTCTAAAACAACATGGAAAAGCCGATCACCGGGCCGTGCTGGTTCACGTCCCAGCGGAACTTGTTCGCGCCCGTGAAGTCGTCGCTTTCGTAATCCTGATAGAGCAACCGGTACCCGGCGCGCAAAATTGTCGGCTGGCCAAGCATTTCGGTCCGGTATCCGAGATAGGCCTGGGCGTTGACGCTGAGCTTTGAGCCGACATCGAAGCCGCCGACATCGGCCTCGGCGACGAGGTTCCAGCGCTCGCTGAGATCGGCGTTGAGCCGCAGGCCGACGAAGGGGTCGGTCCAGTCGGCGCTCTTGCTCGTGTTGAAACCGGCCACGGACACGTCCGCCTCGAGCTTCGTCCAGCGCAGACCGATCGTCGGCTCGATCGACAGCGTCCGGGGCTTGCCGAAGACGGTGTTGCCGCCGAGTTCCTGCTCATAGACCTGATAGAACGCGCCGAAGGCCAGCGTCGTCATCTTGATGTCGAGGCCGATCTCATGGCTGAGCAGCTCCTCATCCTGGCTGGTACGGACGTATTGGCCGTCGAAATAGACACCCCATTGGCCGTTGGTCAGCTCGATGTTGCCCATCAGCGCCAAGTCGAGATGGTCGAGCGTGTCTTTGAAGGGCACGTCGACGTCGGTGTCGAAGCCGGCAAGCGATGCGTCCCCCTTGAGGCTCGCCGCCCAGACATAGGGGCTGACGATCACCGTCCAGTCGCCTTGCGGCGCCATGCGCGCCTGGTCGAAATCGGCGGCGTTCGACAGTGTCGAACACAAGAGCGTCACGGAAAGCGCGACGGCACAGCGGGCCATCATTCGTGCGGTTGCGGGTATGCGATGTGCTTGCATGTCTGCCCCCTCAAGCGTCCGTTGGCAGCCTAGCCGGCGCTGCCGCAATTTCAAGTGGCGCAAACCGCGACCGCGCACGTTTCCCCACCGTGCGTATGGAGCCTTATTCCTGCCGCCCTGCCATTGCGCGCAGGCCCCTGATCCGCTAAGAGACGCCGCGACTTTCCGCTCCCCGAAGCGGTGACTGCCGATGTGCGAGAAGTCTCCCAAGCTTTTTGACCGTCGGGCGCCGGCGGGGGCTTTCCTGTCACGCGCGCAAGCGCGCGCAATTTGGGTACCGGTAGAGGCACATGGCACGCATCGTGATGAAATTCGGCGGGACGTCCGTCGCTGATTTGGAACGCATCCACAATGTTGCCCGCCATGTGAAACGCGAGGTCGATGCCGGCCACGAAGTTGCCGTCGTCGTTTCCGCGATGTCCGGCAAGACCAATGAGCTGGTCGGCTGGGTGCAGAACATGCCGAAGGCAACCGGCGCCAACTCGCCCTTCTACGATGCGCGCGAATACGACGCGATCGTCGCGTCCGGCGAACAGGTGACCTCCGGTCTTCTCGCCATCGCGCTGCAGTCGATGGGCATCAACGCCCGCTCGTGGCAGGGCTGGCAGGTCCCGATCCGTACCGACAACGCCCACGGCGCTGCCCGCATTCTCGACATCGACGGTGCCGAGCTCATCCGCCGCATGGGCGAGGGCCAGGTCGCCGTCATCGCCGGCTTCCAGGGACTTGGGCCTGACAACCGCGTCGCCACCCTCGGCCGCGGCGGCTCCGACACCTCGGCCGTTGCGATTGCCGCCGGCGTCAAGGCTGATCGCTGCGACATCTACACCGACGTCGATGGCGTCTACACCACCGACCCGCGCATCGAGCCGAAGGCGCGGCGTCTGAAGAAGATCGCGTTCGAGGAAATGCTGGAAATGGCATCGCTCGGCGCCAAGGTGCTGCAGGTGCGCTCGGTGGAGCTTGCCATGGTGCACAAGGTCCGCACCTTCGTGCGTTCGTCTTTCGAAGATCCCGATGCGCCGGGCATGGGTGACCTTCTCAATCCGCCCGGTACGCTGATTTGTGATGAGGATGAGATCGTGGAACAGGAAGTCGTAACCGGCATTGCCTATGCCAAGGATGAAGCCCAGATTTCGCTGCGCCGTCTCGCCGACCGGCCGGGCGTCTCCGCCGCGATTTTCGGCCCGCTGGCTGAAGCCCATATCAACGTCGATATGATTGTCCAGAACATCTCCGAGGACGGTTCGAAAACCGACATGACCTTCACGGTTCCCTCCGGCGATGTCGACAAGGCACTGAAGGTGCTCGGCGACAACAAGGACAAGATCGGTTACGACGTTGTCCAGTCCGAAGCCGGCCTCGTCAAGGTATCGGTCATCGGTATCGGCATGCGCAGCCACGCCGGTGTTGCAGCGTCGGCCTTCCGTGCGCTTGCCGACAAGGGCATCAACATCAAGGCGATCACCACTTCCGAGATCAAGATTTCGATCCTGATCGATGGACCCTATGCGGAATTGGCGGTTCGCACTTTGCATTCCGCTTACGGTCTCGATAAGAGTTAATCGACAGACGACCGATTTGGGATTCGCGGCGACTTGGCCGCGCATCCCCTTTGCTGCCGTCCCCTCTATTTCGGGAGACCCCACGCGATGAGAGACCTTTCCGCAGGTCCGCGCGTTCTCCTCAAGCGGTTGCGCGAGTTGATGGCGGAACCGCTGGAGCCGCAGGAGCGCCTTGACCGTATCGTGCGCCAGATCGCGCAGAATATGGTCGCGGAAGTGTGTTCGGTCTACGTGCTGCGCTCCGACGGCGTGCTCGAACTCTATGCGACCGAAGGTCTGAACAAGGCCGCCGTTCACCTGGCGCAGTTGAAGATGGGGCAGGGCCTCGTCGGTACCATCGCCGCTTCGGCCCGGCCGCTCAATCTGTCCGACGCCCAGTCTCACCCGGCCTTTACCTACCTGCCGGAGACCGGCGAAGAGATCTATCATTCCTTCCTCGGCGTGCCGATCCTGCGCACAGGGCGCGCGCTCGGCGTTCTCGTCGTCCAGAACAAGGCGATGCGCAACTATCGCGAGGACGAGGTCGAGGCGCTCGAGACGACCGCCATGGTTCTCGCCGAGATGGTGGCAACCGGCGAGCTCAAGAAGATCACCAAGCCAGGGCTCGAACTCGATCTCTCGCGTCCCGTCTCGATCGACGGCAACAGCTACGGCGAAGGCATCGGCCTTGGCTATGTCGTCCTGCACGAACCAAGGATCGTCGTCACCAATCTTCTCAACGAGGATACCGACCAGGAGTTGCAGCGGCTTGCAGAGGCGCTCGGGTCGCTGCGGATCTCGATCGACGACATGTTGTCGCGCCGCGAGGTGTCGATGGAGGGCGAGCATCGGGCAGTGCTCGAGACCTACCGCATGTTCGCGCATGACCGCGGCTGGGTGCGCAAGCTCGAAGAAGCGATCCGCAACGGCCTGACGGCGGAAGCCGCCGTCGAGCGTGTGCAGAGCGAAACCAAAGCGCGCATGATCCGCCTGACGGACCCTTATCTGCGCGAGCGCATGCATGATTTTGACGATCTCGCCAACCGCTTGCTGCGCCAGCTCTCGGGCTACGGCGCCAAGCTTTCGGCGAGCGACTTCCCGAACGATGCGGTGATCGTCGCGCGCGCCATGGGCGCTGCCGAGCTGCTCGACTATCCGCGCGAAAATGTGCGCGGCCTGGTGCTCGAAGAGGGTGCCGTCACCAGCCACGTGGTGATCGTTGCCCGCGCCATGGGCATTCCTGTGATCGGCCAGGCGACCGGTGCCGTGGCGCTTGCGGAAAACCGCGACGCGATCATCATCGATGGCGATGACGCCAAGGTGCATCTGCGGCCGCTCGCCGACCTGCAGCGTGCCTATGAGGAAAAGGTTCGCTTCCGGGCGCGGCGTCAGGCACAGTTCCGCGCGCTGAAGGACGTCGAACCGCTGACCCGGGACGGCACGCGTATCACGTTGCAGATGAATGCCGGCCTATTGGTCGACCTTCCGCATCTGAACGAGGCGGGTGCCGAAGGTATCGGCCTCTTCCGCACCGAACTCCAGTTCATGATCGCCTCGACCATGCCGAAGGCGGAGGAACAGGAAGCCTTCTACCGCAGCGTGCTGAAGCAGACGGGCGGCAAGCCCGTAACCTTCCGCACACTCGATATTGGCGGCGACAAGGTGGTTCCCTATTTCCGCGCTGCGGAAGAGGAAAACCCGGCGCTCGGCTGGCGCGCCATCCGGCTTTCGCTCGACCGGCCGGGTCTGCTGCGCACCCAGCTCCGCGCGATGCTGCGGGCGGCGGCCGGTGCCGAGCTGAAGCTGATGCTGCCGATGGTCACCGAGGTTTCCGAACTCAGGATCGCGCGCGACCTCCTGCAGAAGGAAATCGAGCGGCAGTCGAAGCTCGGCGAACAGTTGCCGCGCAAGCTGCAATTCGGCGCCATGCTGGAAGTGCCGGCGCTGCTCTGGCAGCTCGACGAGCTGATGACCGAGGTGGACTTCGTCTCGGTCGGCTCCAACGACCTCTTCCAGTTCGCGATGGCCGTCGACCGCGGCAATGCCCGCGTGTCCGATCGTTTCGACGTGCTCGGGCGCCCGTTCCTCAGGATCCTGCGTGATATCGTGCGCGCCGGCGACCGGCACGATACGCCGGTGACGCTCTGCGGCGAGATGGCGAGCAAGCCGCTCTCGGCCATGGCGCTGCTGGGTCTTGGCTTCCGTTCGGTGTCGATGTCGCCGACGGCCGTCGGACCGATCAAGGCGATGCTTCTGGCGCTTGACGCGTCCAAGCTCGGCGCACTGCTCAACGCTGCACTGGACGACACGCGAGATCAGACGCCCGTTCGCCAGATGCTGGTGGATTTCGCCGCGGAAAACGGCATTCCGGTTTAGATTGAAGTGACGCGTCGCAACCCTCGTCCGGAGCTGATCCGGCCGGGGCGAGACGCATTGGAGTGAGACTTGGCAAAGCTTCCCGTTGAAAAGATGCGCGAACTGGAACGGCGGTTCGGTGAAATCGAGGCGCGCATGTCCGCCGGCCCGGCCGCGGACGTCTACGTCAAGCTCGCCTCGGAGTATTCCGAACTGCAGCCGGTGGTGACGAAGATCCGCGCCTACGAAAAGGCGACGGCGGAGCTTGCCGACATCACCGCCATGCTCGCCGACAAATCGACCGACCGCGAGATGCGTGATCTCGCCGAAATGGAAAAGCCCGAGGTCGTCGACGCGATCGAACAGCTGGAACAGGAGATCCAGATCCTGCTCCTGCCGAAGGATGCGGCCGACGAAAAGAGCGCGATCCTTGAAATCCGCGCCGGAACCGGTGGTTCCGAGGCGGCGCTGTTTGCCGGCGACCTGTTCCGGATGTACGAGCGTTATGCGGCGGGCAAGGGGTGGAAGGTCGAAGTGCTGTCGTCGAGCGAAGGCGAAGCCGGCGGTTTCAAGGAAATCATCGCTACAGTTTCCGGGCGCGGCGTGTTCGCGCGGCTGAAGTTCGAATCTGGTGTGCACCGCGTACAGCGCGTGCCGGAGACGGAGGCGAGCGGTCGCATTCACACCTCGGCGGCAACCGTCGCAGTGCTGCCCGAGGCCGAAGACATCGATATCGAGATCCGGCCCGAGGATATCCGCATCGACACGATGCGCTCGTCGGGCGCCGGCGGACAGCACGTCAACACGACGGACTCGGCCGTGCGCATCACCCACCTGCCGACCGGGCTCGTCGTCACCAGCTCGGAAAAGTCGCAGCACCAGAATCGTGCGAAAGCGATGCAGGTGCTGCGCTCGCGCCTCTACGACATGGAGCGCCAGCGCGCCGACAGCGAACGCTCGGCCGACCGCAAGAGCCAGGTGGGATCGGGCGACCGCTCCGAACGCATCCGCACCTACAATTTCCCGCAGGGACGCCTTACCGACCACCGCATCAACCTGACGCTCTACAAGCTCGACCGGATGATGATGGGCGAGATCGACGAAGTCGTCGATGCGCTGCTTGCCGACTACCAGGCGAGCCAGCTGGCGCAGCTCGGCGAGCAGCGGGGCTAAGAGATGGCCGAGACGCTCGCGAGCCTGGTTGCCGAAAGTCGCGATCGCCTGCAGGCGGGCGGCATCGAGCATGCGGCGCTCGACGTCCGGCACCTGATCTCGGGCCTGCTCGACCTGTCGCTGAGCGCGGTCGTGTCGCGGGGCAGGGACCCGGTTTCGGATGAGGATGCCCAGCGGATCCGGGCGGCGGTTGCGCGCCGGCTGGCGCGCGAGCCGGTCTATCGCATCCTCGGTGAACGCGAGTTTTTCGGTCTGCCGCTGAGGCTGTCGAAGGAAACCCTGGAGCCGCGCCCGGACACCGAGACCTTGGTCGACCGCATGATCCCCTATCTGCGCGCGGTGGTCGCGCGAAAGGGAGGTTGCGAGATCATGGATCTCGGGACCGGCACGGGCGCGATTTGTCTCGCGCTTCTGTCTGAGGTTCTTGAAGCCAGAGGCACGGCTACCGATATATCCGGAGACGCGCTGGCAACGGCGACGGCAAATGCCGTCGCTCTCGGACTTGCGGATCGCTTTCGGCCGTTGCTCAGCAACTGGTACGAAAAGGTGGACGGTCGTTACGACGTTATCGTCTCAAATCCGCCGTATATCCGGTCCAGTGTGGTCGAAGAGCTTGAGCCGGAGGTGAGACTTCACGACCCGGCCGCAGCGCTTGATGGCGGAGAAGATGGGCTAGATGCCTATCGCGCCATCGCTTCTCAAGCGGGTCATCATCTTGAGACAAACGGCGTGATAGGCTTGGAAATCGGTTTCGACCAGAAAGAGGCGGTAACGGCGTTGTTTTACGCCGAAAAATTCCGTCTGCGTGAAGAGGCGAAGGATCTCGGCGGCAATGACCGCGTCCTGATCTTCGAACGCGACACAAACCGTTGAAAAAATGCTGCACTGGCGCATCTTCTTTCTTGCAGAGGCAAAGAAAGGGCTTGGAATCCCAGAGGAAGCGGGCTAGTTTGCCCGCGCACTGGGCAGAAGGTCATGGACCTAAGATTCGTTCCGGTATGACCTGGCCACGGGGATTGCTCTCAAGAAAGAGTTGCTAGGGTTCAACACGTGCCTTGTGCGGGTACCTGTTAATTTGACGTCAGTCGGCGCCGAAGCCGCCATTGTGCGAGCGCAACGGTGCGTGCTCTGTCGGGCGGATCCGGCCGGAAGACGAAACCACATGATCATCATTATCAAGAGAATTCGGGTGAATGTACTATGAGGCCAGGACAGCAAAACAAGCGCGGCCGCGGGCGAAATAACAACAACAATAACAACAACAATGGAAGCAACAACAATCACAACCGCAAGGGCTCGAATCCGCTGACGCGGACCTACGACAGCTCCGGCCCGGATGTGAAGATTCGCGGTACGGCCCAGCACATCGCCGAGAAGTACTCTGCACTTGCTCGCGACGCCCAGAGCTCCGGCGACCGGGTCATGGCGGAAAATTACCTGCAGCACGCCGAACACTACAACCGCATCATTGCTGCCGCGCAGGCGCAGATGCAGGATCGTTTCCAGCGTGACGACCGTCAGGACTTCCGCGGCCACGACGCAGCCGACCAGGACCAGGACGATCTGGATCAGGGCTACGCCGACGACATGCCGGCTTCGGGTGCCGCAGCCGTAACGCCTGTTGCCGAGCCGCAGCCCGTTGTCATCGATGGTACCGGCCCGCAGCCGGTGATCGAAGGCACGCCGGCCGAAGTTGCGATGGAAGAAGAAGCTCCTGCCGCTTCCGGCCGTGCCGCAACGCGCCGCCGCAACGCGCCGCGTCCGCGCCGTCCGCGCCGCAGCGCCCAGGAAGGTGCTGCCGACGAAGCTCAGCCGTCGGGTGATGACGCTCCGGAAGCGCCGGCTCTGGCTGCTTCCGAGTAAGCGAAGTCGCAATAGTCAGCCTGCCCGGTGCAGGCATCAAAAACCCGGCCCATCGCGGCCGGGTTTTTCTTTGTACGGCAAACGCTGATCAGCCAGTTTCACTGGTTAGCTTTTGGCACTGTCGATGATGAGCGCAGTTAGGTTGCTGCTCGCAGAGGCCTCGTTTGTGCGCCCGCGGATCAGTTCGCGGCCGATCGCCTCGGCCGCGCCGGCGATACCCGTGCATCGAAGCCTCAGATCGTCCTCGGGGACTTCCGAGAAGGGGGAGAGGGCTGCCTTGATCATGGCGACGTAATCGTCAGCCTGCTGTTGTTGCGTGGCGATCATGTCCGCATTGCCGCGCAGCGCGCCGGAGATCGCCTGCCATTCCTCGCCGCTTTCGACAGCACAGTTGATGTAGACGGAACTGATGATATCGGCGACCGCTTCGAGCCGATTTAATGCACCCTTCAGCGCGACCTTCAGTTTTTCCGTGTGCCGGTCTTCGATTTCCTGGGAGAGCGCGATCAAGAGCCCCTCGCGCGTGCCGAAATGTTCATAGGCGATCGGCTTGCTGACGCCAGCGCTTTCGGCGAGATGGCCAAGCGTCAGGGCGTCGGCGCCCCGTTCGCGCAGGATCTCCCTGGCGGTCTCGAGCAGCTGGGCGCGCCGCTCGGGCTTCGCAAGCTTTCGGCCTTTCGTCCGGCTCATCGATCACAATCCTCTTTTCGCGTCGGCTCATGCCTCTTGAAAGTGGTATTCGGCATCCTACTTACCAATAGTAAGTTACTAATGGTAAGTTCGGTAGGTGCCGCTTACCTCTCGTTTAGGAGATAGGAAGATGTCGAGCAAGTTTCAGCCCGTTTTGATTGTCGGTGGTTCCGGTGTCGTCGGGTCGCAGGCCGCAAGGATCATTCGTCGTCTGCACCCGACGCTGCCGATCGCGATCGGTGGCCGCGATCTTGGCAGGGCCGAGGCGGTCGCACGTGAGGTTGGCGGCGCGGTCGGGGTCAGCGTCGACCTCAGTCGCCCGGATCTCGGCCTTGGCGATGCGCCCCGCTTCAGCGCCGTCGTCATCTTCCTGAAAGACGAAAAGCTGAGTTCGATGCGTTACGCCCAGCGCCACGGCATTCCCTATATCAGCCTATCGAGCGGCACCTTCGAGGTCGGTCCGGAGATGGCGCAGTATATCCACGCGCCGGACAGTGCGCCGATCCTGCTCGCCAGCCACTGGCTCGCCGGCGCCGCGATCTTCCCAATCCTCGACTTTGCCAAAGCCTATGAAGCGATCGACACGATCCGCATCGGCGTCTTGCTCGACGAAGAGGACATGGGTGGGCCGGCAGCACTTGCGGACTACAACCGCATCACCGGCCTTGCGCCCGCCGCTTTGACCGTCGCGGATGGCAAGTTCCACTGGGCCGGCGGCGAGGATTCCAAGGCGCGCTTCAGAAGCGTTGACGGCGTCGAACTCGAAGCGACCGCCTATTCGCCCTTCGACGTCATGGCGCTTTCGGCCCGTACCAACGCCAGCAATATCCGCCTGGATCTTGCCTATAGCGTGTCCGCGAGCAGGCGGCGCGGCGAACCGTTCTCGACGGAGATCGCCATCGATATCAAGGGCCGCGACAAACACGGCGAACTGGTCGACCGTCGCTATGAGATCGTGCACCCTCAGGGCCAGGCCCCACTGACGGCGCTTGGCGTCGCCCTTGCGGTCGAGCGCATGCTCGGCCTTGAAGGAGGGGCCGCCCCGGCGCCGGGCCTCTATCTGCCGGAGGTCCTGATCGAGCCGGCCTACTATGTGCGGCGGATGAAGGAATTCGGCGCGTCCTTCGCCGAGCGGACCCCCGCGGCATAGACGATCCCGCGGCCGCGTTACCCTTTCGGTGCGCGGCCGCCTCGCGGTTGCAGATTTCCGTCTCAGGAGCGTCGGGAGGCTCTTTAATTTCCAAAATCGCTGCCCCATATTCGCTTCGGACGCGTTGATCCGACGCAAAGCGGGGATCGCGTCACACTGACAGGCTTGCCGAATGCGGGAGCCTGATCCTGAAACACCGACGGGTGCCATGATGGGCCTGCCGGGCTATGGAGGTAGAGTATGAACATCGAAAAATATTCCGAGCGCGTGCGCGGTTTTCTACAGTCGGCGCAGACCTATGCGCTGGCGCAAGGACACCAGCAGTTCACGCCGGAGCATGTGCTGAAGGTACTGCTCGATGACGACCAGGGCATGGCCGCCTCGCTGATCGAGCGGGCCGGTGGTGATGCCCGCGAAGCGCGCGCCGGCAATGACGCAGCGCTTGCAAAGCTTCCGAAGGTTTCCGGCGGCAACGGTTCCGTCTATCTGTCGCAGCCGCTTGCGCGGGTGTTTTCGAGCGCCGAAGACGCAGCCAAGAAGGCCGGCGACAGCTTCGTCACCGTCGAGCGCCTGTTGCTGGCGCTGGCGATCGAAAGCTCGGCTGCCACCGCAGATGTGCTGAAGAAGGCCGGCGTCACGCCGACCAAGCTCAACCAGGTGATCAACGACATCCGCAAGGGCCGCACCGCCGACAGCGCCACTGCCGAACAGGGCTTCGACAGCCTGAAGAAATACGCGCGCGACCTGACGGCCGACGCGCGAGAAGGCAAGCTCGACCCGGTCATCGGCCGCGACGACGAGATCCGCCGCACCATCCAGGTGCTGTCGCGCCGCACCAAGAACAATCCGGTTCTGATCGGTGAGCCCGGCGTCGGCAAGACCGCGATCGCCGAGGGCCTGGCACTGCGCATCGTCAATGGCGACGTGCCGGAAAGCCTCAAGGACAAGCGGCTGATGGCGCTCGACCTGGGCGCGCTGATTGCCGGTGCGAAGTTCCGCGGCGAGTTCGAGGAGCGGCTGAAGGCCGTGCTCAACGAGGTGCAGGCCGAAAACGGCGAGATCATCCTGTTCATCGACGAGATGCACACGCTGGTCGGGGCCGGCAAGGCCGATGGCGCCATGGACGCCTCCAACCTGTTGAAGCCGGCGCTTGCGCGCGGCGAACTGCATTGCGTTGGCGCGACCACGCTCGACGAGTACCGCAAGCATGTCGAAAAGGACGCGGCCCTTGCCCGTCGCTTCCAGCCGGTCATGGTCGAGGAGCCGACGGTCGAAGACACGATCTCGATCCTGCGCGGTCTGAAGGAAAAGTACGAGCAGCACCACAAGGTCCGGATTTCGGATTCGGCGCTGGTTGCCGCCGCGACCCTTTCGAACCGCTACATCACCGACCGGTTCCTGCCGGACAAGGCGATCGACCTGATGGACGAAGCCGCGTCGCGGCTGCGCATGCAGGTGGATTCCAAGCCCGAGGAGCTCGACGAGCTCGATCGTCGCATCATCCAGCTGAAGATCGAGCGCGAGGCCCTGAAGAAGGAAACCGATGTCTCGTCGAAGGATCGGCTCGAGAAGCTCGAACTTGATCTTGCTTCGCTCGAAGAGCAGGCATCCGCGCTGACGGCTCGCTGGCAGGCGGAAAAGCAGAAGCTCGGGCGTGCCGCCGATCTCAAGAAGCAGCTCGACGAAGCCCGCAACGAACTGGCGATCGTCCAGCGCAAGGGCGAGTTCCAGCGAGCCGGCGAACTGACCTACGGTGTCATTCCGAAGCTCGAAAAGGAGCTCTCGGACGCCGAAAGCCAGGAGAACGCCAATGCCAACCCGATGGTGCAGGAGGTCGTGACCCCCGACAACATCGCGCATGTGGTGTCTCGCTGGACGGGCATTCCGGTCGACAAGATGCTGGAAGGCGAACGCGACAAGCTGCTTCGCATGGAAGACGAATTGGCGAAGTGGGTCGTCGGCCAGGGTGACGCCGTGCAGGCAGTTTCCCGTGCCGTCCGGCGTGCCCGTGCGGGTCTCCAGGATCCGAACCGGCCGATCGGCTCGTTCATCTTCCTGGGCCCGACCGGCGTCGGCAAGACGGAGCTGACCAAGGCGCTTGCCCGGTTCCTCTTCGACGACGAGACCGCGTTGCTGCGTGTCGACATGTCGGAATACATGGAGAAGCACTCCGTCGCCCGGCTGATCGGTGCGCCTCCGGGCTATGTCGGCTACGAGGAAGGCGGTGCGTTGACCGAAGCTGTTCGGCGCCGGCCCTATCAGGTCGTGCTGTTCGACGAGATCGAGAAGGCGCATCCGGATGTCTTCAACGTGCTGCTGCAGGTGCTCGACGACGGCCGCCTGACCGATGGTCAGGGTCGCACCGTCGACTTCCGCAACACGATGATCATCATGACCTCGAACCTCGGCGCGGAGTATCTGGTCGGGCTTGGCGAAAATGAGGACAGTGATGCGGTTCGCGACCAGGTGATGGAGGTGGTGAAGTCCGCCTTCCGGCCGGAGTTCCTGAACCGCGTCGACGAGATCATCCTGTTCCACCGGCTGCGTCGGTCGGAGATGGGGGCGATCGTCGATATCCAGCTCGAAAGGCTGCGCAAGCTGCTTGCCGAGCGCAAGATCACGCTGGAACTCGACGACGATGCCCGCGCGTTCCTGGCCGACAAGGGCTACGACCCGGCCTATGGTGCCCGTCCGCTGAAGCGGGCGATCCAGAAGTTCGTGCAGGATCCGCTCGCCGAGAAGATCCTGCAGGGCGAGTTCCCTGATGGTTCGACCGTCAAGGTGCTGTCGGGCTCGGACCGCCTCAACTTCAAGCGCGGGGCGGGGCCGGACAAGGAAGCCGCGTAAGTCCAGCAGCGCACAAATCAAGAGGCCGCCCTTCGGGGCGGCCTTTCTGTTTGTGCTGATTTTCGAGCAGGGGAGGGGAGCGGTTAGTTGCTCGCGACCTCTGCGCCCGTGCCGTCCTTGTTCAGCAATTCGTCGATGCGGTCGCGTTCCTTCTCGAACTTCGCCAGCGCGTCGCCCGAAAGCGACTTGCCGCCGGGCAGTCGGATGCGCAAGGGGTCGACCTTGTTGCCGTTGACGATCAGCTCGTAGTGCAGGTGCGGTCCGGTCGAAAGGCCGGTCGTTCCGACCCAGCCGATCACCTGGCCCTGGACGACCTTGTTGCCCACCTTGACGTTTTTGGCGATCGCGCTCTGGTGGTTGTAGGAGGACACGTAGCCGTTGGCATGGCGGATCAGCGTCTGATTGCCATAGCCGCCGGAATCCCAGCCGGCCTTTTCGACGACACCGCCGCCGGCGGCGATGATCGGTGTGCCGCGCGGGGCTGCCCAGTCGACGCCGGTGTGCATGCGCGAGAAACCGAGGATCGGGTGCCGGCGCATGCCGAAGCCCGAACGGAAATGGCCATTCGGCACGGGATTGCGCAGCAGGAACTGGCGGATGCTTTTGCCGTCCTGGTCGAAATAGTCGATCGTGTTGTCGCTCGGATCCTGGAACCGGTAGAAGGCGGTAACGGCATCGCCGAATTTGGCGCGAACATAGAGGAGCTCGGATTCCTCCGTCGCCATGCCGCGTTCGTCGGTCACGGAGAAGAAGGCTTCAAGCGAATCCGTCGGCTTCAGCTGCGCCTGGAAATCGACATTGCTGGCGAGCAGCTTGACGACGAGGCCGACCATGTCGGCGTTCATGCCGTAGGAAAGTGCCGCCCGGTAGATGCCGTCATAGACCCGCGGCAGGTCGTGGCTGCTGGTCATGACCGGCGCGCCGTTGTCGTCGAAGGCGGTGGCGACCGCGTCGAGCCTCGGTGGCTCGGCGCCGGGGACGAAGCGGCCCTTGTCATCGACCGCCATCGTCAGCACATGCCGGTTGCGCGAATAGATCGTGGCCCGCACGATGCGTGCGTCCTGGCCCTTCTGCGTCTCGCCGTTCTGGATGATGCCGATGCGCAGGACATCGCCTTCGGAAAGCTCGCTGGCGCCGAGCGCCTGGCCGAGATAGCTGGCGGCGTCCTCGGCCTGCGCCTTGGTGTAGCCGGCACTGCTCATGACTGTCGCGATGTCGGTCTGGCGCCGCACCGGAATGATGTCATCGGCGTATTCGGTGGTTTCTTCGTCGATCGTCTCGTAGGCGGCGTCACTCTTGTTCTGCTCGACGATGCGCGCGGTCAGGCCCTGGAGAAGATCGAGCCCGTCACTCTCCGAGGCGAAGCGCTGCGGATCGACATAGTAGAGCGAGGCGACCTGGGTGCTGCCCTCGGTCAGGACAGAGCCGTTGGTGCGGACATTTTCCTCGACCTCTTCCAGCGACATCGAACTGTCGAAGGTGGGGCCGCCGCGCAGCGGGAAGTCGACGGTTTTCAGCGCCACTTCGGAATCGACGTTAGAGCCGTAAAGCGTCCCGGTTCGCGAAACGGGGGATTCCTCGTCTGCCTCTTCCGTCGAGAAGATCGCCAGAGGATCGAAGTCCGGATAGCTTTCCGAGGCCTGATGATTGGCGGCGAGCGCCATCTTCACGTGAACGAAGGGCTGTTTGCGCACCACTTCCTTCTCGCCGTCATGGGTCATCGTCGAGACTTCCATGATCGTCTTGTCGGCCGGCTTGGCAACGAGCTTCGGCGACAGGATGCGGCCGCCGCGAACGGCGATCGCTTGCTCGTCGCCATTCGAACCGGCATCGAGTGCGGCATAGGCTTCGGCCGGGATTGCCAGCTGCTGGCGTCCGTCAAGCGCTGCAAAGAGCGCGACACCCATCAGGAGGCTCGAGGTGATCCCCGTCAGGAAGGTGCCCGACAGCCAGCGCAGCGAAATCTCGCGCCTGTCGGGCGCGCGCCGGCCATGCGCCAGGATCGGTGGCTGGTCGCCAAGCGACCTGACCATGTTCTTGTCGGTGATCATGCCGAACTGAGGGTCCCCGATTTCTCTAAACCGTATTCTTGCCTGCGATACGTTGCGCGAAGGTGTGCATCTTTCACGCGGCGGAGTCAAATCACGCGCGGCGCTGCAAGGGCGATATCCTATATATCCCAAGCCTGTCCGCGCGCCCGTATCCGCGACGCATCTTCATTTTCGCTTAGATAGGCCGATTGTGAAAAAGGTAGGGCCAAATTGTGTCTCCACAGGCCCGGGGGAGGGGGCAAAACTTTTTTGGGGGCGCAAAGCCCTGCGTTTGTGGGCTTTGTCAGAAATCTGTCATTTTTTCCGAAAATCCCTGTTGACGTCTGCGAGGATGGGGGTCTATAAGCCCGATCACTGACGAGGGCGGCGGCGCTGCTGGCGACGACGACCTTCGCTCTAGAGTTTCCTGATTGGCTTGGTGCTGATTGAGGGGTTCGGGACGAGAGTTCTGGGCTTTGTGGGAACGGTTTGACGGACGGTGCGTTCGTCGGTTTTTTGACAATTGAATATAGAGAAAGAGAAACGTGGGCGGCGGAGCTCGTGAGGAACCTTTAGGGGTTCTTTCGGAAAGAGACTTTGGCGGTCACGTTTTAACAAGAGACTACACCTGTTTTCTCG
>NZ_FNGR01000066.1:0-16158 GCF_900103045.1 Ensifer sp. YR511 | reverse complement strand
CAATGCAGCCCACTTATTTTTCCAGCTCGTATCGAGGCGCTACGAGCGGGGTGCAATGCTCGTCACCTCCAACCGCAGTGTCGGAGAATGGGGAACAGTGTTCGGCGACCCCGTCGTGGCAACTGCTATCCTTGATCGGTTGCTGCATCACAGCCACGTCATCACAATCCGTGGCGACAGCTACAGGCTACGAGAAAAGCGCCGTAGCGGGCTTCTACAGAAGTCCACGACGGCAGCCGGTATGGAGAGTAGCTAAACACCCTTGGCGGACCAGATTTGCGTGTCGCCTAAGGACCAGTTCACGATGACGCTTGATACGCTTCAACGGCCTCTTGTCGGAAACACCTAAGCTTGGAGCGCCTACCGCGCAGGCGTTTCGAGAACTACTACAAATCCGCTAGATAGGCATCCTCGCACGTATCAATATTACTCGCGTTGTTACTCTTTGCGTGGTCGAAGATTTAGAGTAAGTCAAGCACACAATAAACTTAAACGAGTGTTGGGAGGGGCTATGGCTGAAAAGGTGGGATCCGTCTGGCGTCGTTGGGATCTTCATATCCATTCGCCTGGGACTAAGTTGTCCAACAGCTATCACTCAGGCGCTGCTACTGATGAAATTTGGAATCGCTACATCGATTATCTCGAAAGTGCTGCTCCGCATGCCTACGGCCTCACGGACTACTTTTCGTGCGATACGCAGTACACCGCTATCGAAAAATATCGGGCGCGCTACCCGAACGGCACAAAGGTCTTTTTTGTCAACGTAGAAGTCCGGCTGTCCGATGCCATCGATGCCAAAGACAGAAGCCCTAACCTACATATTATTTTTGACAACGACGATACCCAGTGCTCCCGCCGCCAGATCGAGCAGTTTTTGCTTGAGCTGAAAACTAAAGGTGACAGCGCGAGCGGCGCCCGTATCCCGTGCGCCCATCTCGCAAGCATCAAAGATTATGAATCGGCGTCCGTCAGTTTCGATGATGTGCGGGACGCCCTCGATGCCGTGTTCGGCATCGCCAAGCCCTATCTGTTGGTATTTCCAGCCAAGAACGACGGCGTAAAGAGTGCTGATCGCGGTTCGCCACGCAAACTTTTACTTACCGACAAAATTGACAGTGGCTGTCATGCTTTTTTCGGTGATGCCGAGAGTGGGGAATATTTCCTAATGACCGATCGCTACGGGGAAGGTAAATCCGAGCCGAAGCCGGTAGTTTCGGGAAGCGATGCCCACTCGTTTGAGGACCTTGAACGCCTTGAGGGCAACGTCGTCAATTTTCCGCCAACCTGGATTAAGGGTGAACTGACCTTTCGCGGTCTTCAGCAGATCTGCTTCGAGCCGTCCTCGCGCGTTTTCATCGGCGCGGAACCGCCGGTCGAGCGGCGCAAGGCGCAGCAGCCGACCAAAATCCTGACCAGGCTACAAATCAATCAAGTTGTCGGTTACGGCGGAGAAAACGGCAGCTGGTTCCGACGGGTCGATATCCCGCTGAATCCGGAACTCACGGCCATCATTGGCAATAAGGGCAGCGGCAAGAGCGCCCTAGTCGACATTATCGGCTTGCTCGGCGAGAGCCGCCTTGATGACTTTTTCGGCTTCCTCTCGAAGGCGTCCGACAGCAAGAAATTCCGTCGCAAGGGCTATGCCGAGAACTTTGAGGCGGAAATCACCTGGCAGAGCGGCAAGACCACCAAAAAGACGCTGAACCAGAACGTGGATCGCACCAAGCCGGAGACCGTGCGGTACCTACCGCAGAACTATTTCGAGCAGCTGACGAACGAGATCGAGATCGAGAAATTTCGCCGTGAGATCGAGGACGTTGTGTTCTCGCATGTCGAGGAAACCGATCGAATGGGCAAAGCCTCCTTCGCGGCTCTCGAGGATCTCATGACGCAGGAGAGCCGGAACGAGACCAGTGCGCTGAAGGTCAGGCTGCGCCAGCTCAACATTGATATCATGGGTCTCGAGGCGCGCGCTGACCCCCAGTTCGTCAAGACATTGTCAGCTCAGCTGGAGGCCAAACGCGAAGAGTTGCGGGCGCTTGATGCCACTAAACCGGCGGAGGTTGCGAAACCGGAGGTGGCGACGGAGGAAGAGAAGCAGCAGGTCGAACAGCTTGAAAAGCTTGCCGCGATGTTGGACGTCCTGGATGGGCGGGAGGCTCAGACGGTCGACCTCATCGCCCACAAGAAGCTTCGCTTGCAGCAGCTTGTGACCCTCACCGAAAGTGCGCAGGCCATCGGCCGGGCGGCCGATACTGGAAAGGAAACCTTACGCCCGGTGGCCGGCGAACTTGGCTTGGATATCGACGCCATCATTAGGTCCGAGATCGATTTGACCAGCGTCCAGGCCCAATCGTCATCCGTGAAAGGGGAGGTGACGGCCCTCGAAACCGCCACCAATCCTGCGTTCACGCTTGAGTTCGATTTCGGCAGCTGTATCAGCCTTCTCGATATCCGCGCGGCCCATGTTTTCATCCAGAACACAGTCGAGGCTTTGCGTGAGCAGTTGGGAACGCCCGAGCGAAAATATCAAGCTTACCTCGACAAACTTGCGACCTGGAACAGGCAGAAGACTGCAATTCAGGGAACGGCGCCCGATCCCCAGCCGGAAACCATCGTATACCTCGAGAAGCAGATCGCTTTCATCAAGGACAAGCTGGCCCAGGAAATCGCGACGGCGCGCGCGACCCGCAAGGAGATTGCGGGAAAGATCTACAGCAGCAAGAAGAAAATCCTGACATTCTATACGAACCTCAAGACCAGCGTCGAAGCGAAATTGCAAGCCGTCGGGACGAAAGAGTTCTCGGTTGAGATCAACGCCGCCTTCGTACCCAACCGAAATTTTCTCGAGAGCCTGCTGCAGCTTATCAAGAAGAATCGGCGAGGACCCTTCTACGGAGCGAACGTGAATGATCCTGCCATCCGCCAGCTGGAGGCGGACATCAAGTGGGACGAGTTCGAATCCATCTACGCCTTTGCCGAAGACACAGTCGCACGCATGAAGGCCGGCGACGGACAAGGCGCGTTCGCATTCGATGAGCAGGTCAACGACCCGCGAGAATTCTATCATTTCCTCTACTCGCTCGAATATTTCGCGCCGTCGTATGAGCTACGCCTCGGCGGTAAGAACCTCAACGAGCTGTCGCCGGGAGAAAAGGGTCTCCTCCTGCTTGTGTTCTACCTTCAGTTGGATCAGGACACGACGCCGCTCATCATCGACCAACCGGAAGACAATCTCGACAATGAGAGTATTTTCGCGATCCTTGCGAACTGCATCCGTCAGGCCAAAAAGTCACGCCAGGTCATACTGGTGACGCACAACCCCAATTTGGCGGTCGGGGCGGATGCGGAGCAGATCGTCTGCGTCAAGCTTGATAAGGCGAACCAGTACAAGTTCACCTATTCCAGCGGCGCGATCGAAAATCCTCATATCAATGAAAGAATCATCGCCGTACTTGAAGGATCGCAGCCTGCGTTTGTAAAACGGAGGCTAAAGTATCACATCGCGTAGGCCCTTGGGCAGACATCGCGTAAGCGCCCGTCGACTAATGTCTTTTGCCCCCGAAAATCGCGAGCCGCAAAGTGCGTATGGAAAGAGCCTCTGCGCGCCGGAGGTGCCGGGCTGGCATCTCACAGACCTATTGGTCGAAGAGGTCTGGTGTAAGATCATCGCGGCCGCGTCCCAGGCCTTCACCGAGATGCAGGCACCAGTGCTTCGTTCTCGACAGCCCATGTTTGCCTTCAAAGTGTGCCCAGCCACTTTTTTTCATGTGAACGCTGACGATCTGTGCGCCGCAGTGCGGGCAGGGATGACGATAGCTGCCTTTCTTGCTTCTTTCCTCGACCCCGCGGCAGACGATTGTGCTGCAGACCGACGTCACCTTGCCTGATGCAAGACGACGCGGATGACCCACAAACGCTATCAGGACTGAGCATCCTGCCCCGGCGGCGAGGGGAGTTCCCTCACTCGAAAGACTTACTTGCCAGTTCAAGGCGGCTATGCCTTGATTGCAACTGTAGCGGGCGTGGCCCTGAGTCTAAAACGAAAAGCAGTTTTGATGCAGCAAATGCAACCTCAGAAATTCCGTCATCCTATTATTAGAGGACTTTCATTATGTGCGCATTCAAGTTGACCATCTCATTTCCGGCCGGAAAAAAAGAAGGGACATTAACTTACGAAGGGACGGGAGGACCCATATCTGCCACGTGTTGGTGGGACGTCTCTCGTATCGACGACGGTACCTATCCGGAATGTTCACGAACAAAAATGGATGAATATAGGGTGGACTCGATATTCATTGCGAACGCGAAGGTGAATGGAAGGGTGGTAAACAATCGATTTGTTCATCACGGAGAAGGTCCTGGAAATTCAAGGGGTTGCATTGCGGTAGAAACCGACAAGATCGGCCGGATCCTTAATAACATCACTCCCAAAAATGCTAAGAACGTCGAAGTCATCATTAAAACCGGATAAGGCCGGGCTGTTGCTGAGCGCCGACTATAGTCGTGCGGGTTCGCCGCGCACGTTCGCAAAAGCAGCATTTCATTCGCTTCGCTCGGCGGCAATTTGATCGGAACGAAGACGCAGCTCGGCACCTTTCGAACGGCGGACCGCTTTGCATGAAAATGCGACCATAGGTCGTGGTGGGCGCCTACATTTAGTTCAGTTCAAGTAGAGAGTTTGCACCGAAGAGCGTGGGCTCGGTATTTGGGCCAATACATCGTCCACGGCGCCGTCGGCCCTCTTCAAATCCGCGGCAACGTTAAACACAGTGCCGCGTTGCGCGAGGCGCAAAAGAAAAATCTGCGCATGTGTAAAGGCAGGTGAGCCGTCGATCATAGCATCGATTTCGGGGACATACTGACGCGCAGCGGTGCGATCGAGATGGCGGAAAGGTTGAAGAGGCTCACTCAGTTCATCAGGGTCTTCCGGGCGTTTGCCGAAGCTATGGAAAAAGCGGACGGATTCTCGCGAGAAATGGCGAGGGCCCGTCACGATCGCCATCACAAGCGATGTCGTTTCGAATAGGCCGGTTTCGTCGGATGCGACCAACCGAAGTTGGGGCTGAGACAAAGGAGGCTCGCCAGGCACGGCCAGCAGACGCAAGACGTTTTTCAGATCTTTGGCGCTGCTAACGCCATCAGCGCTAACCGCCGTAAACGTGACAAACTCAAATCCCGCTTGGTGGGCAGGTACCACGATCTCTACATTTCCGGCTTCGACCTTAGTAACCTCGGGTCGGTCGACACGGAACGCTTTGCTCAAGGCAGTTGGAAACGCAGGATCATCGCGAAACAGGGGATCCAGCACAGTCGAGATCAGGAGCGACCTGATATCAGGATCCCGGGCCTCGCGAATGAGACGCAGAAAATCCTCCACGGCTGAATCCTTAATGCCCTTAGCCTCAATGATCTTATCAAGGACGACCAGTTCACTTGCGCGCCACACGTGATAGCCGACCACCACGGGTCCATCTCCGGCGTCTGGGAAGGGAAGACTTGCGCGGCACATGCCTGTCTCGCCCAGCGGCAGGCTGGTAAAGGTGACTTTCCGGGGTTCGGGCGTGAGAATCGGCGGTCGGGGATCACGCACCAGGCATTGGATGAACGGCAGATGCGTTTGACTCCATATTTCCGCTGTCAGGGTCTCCTCAGCGGTCGCCACTACGCGCGCCATCAGCCTTTGCCCTTTGGGGCGGAGTTTCAGAACCTTGTCCGCCGTGCCAAGTTCGATGGTGATCAGATACTCCGCGATACTGGGAGTGCCGGGATTCTGATACAAACGCTCAACCCTGTTGTCGGGAAATTTTCCCATAGCGGGCAGGTCGGGTGCGCCATATTTGTCGAAAGTGATCTCGAATATAAAGTCGTTCTGGCCCGCGTATGCCGGCACCGTTTCGAAATTGTAGTCGTCCGGCAGCGGCGGCTTCCTCATTGTTCGCTCGGGGGGAAATGTTGGTATGGCGGTGGTTTCGGCTAAAGGCTCCAATTTCAACCCGATGCGCGCGCGATGCATCGTTCGTAGGGACGAGTCCCACCCCAGGCGAAACTGGAGGAGTGGCGTCCCGTCGGCCTTGTACACAACTTCGCCCGACGAAAGGAACGGAGCGCTGATTCGCCAAAAATCGAGTGGGATCTTCGGCGAACTTGGCGCGACCCAGCGGCCAAAGCGATCGCGCGGAAAGATCTTACAGCTTAGTTTTCCGACCTTGCCATTGGGCAGGTCGAAGGAGCCAAGGTCGATGCGCGGAACCTTGTTCTGTGGCTCCGTCGTTTCCCCCGGCTCCGACACAATGAACGTTTTCGGGATTTCCACGGGCTTTCCGGACGTGTCAGGCACGGACTCCATCGCAAAGTTAAGGACGCCGCGGTCACCGACAGTGGCGCCAAACGCGTGTAGAGCAGGCATCCTTTGTCTGAACTCCACGAGCACGTTTCCTCTGGCGGGCTGATCTGTTTCCTCCGGCTGACGGATCATCGCCGTCCGTCCTATCATCTCAACCGGTTCGTTCATCGGGAGATCGAGACCAGCCACTGCGACCTCGGTTCGCTTCACAACGTTCCCGTTGCCATCATTGTCCAGAAAATGACCGACGATCCGGTAAAGCGGAAACGGAAGGTATCCTTGCCTTAGCGCTCGATAGACCTCGTCGGTCGACTGTACCGGTCCGTCTGCCGGCTTTGCATCGGCCGGCAGTGTGACGCTCTGCCCCAAGCTCAAGGCTTCGATTGGACCCTGATGCGCCAATATCTGATAGGCGCCCGCAGCGTGCACTGACAGATGTTCGTTATGGTGCGATTGCTCGATTGACCAATCAGGTTTCTCGAGGGCGTTCTGTAAATCTCCAAACAGCTTGACGATAAGATCCGTTGCAAACACTCGATCAGTTACGAAGGTCGGAGGCTCGGCGTGCACTTCCCAGAGCGTTTTCTCCTGAAGTGGATCGTCAGCCGGAACCCGGCCGCGCTGGGCCCTTGCAAGGCAATCGGCTCGCTGACGCACTAGCAACGCCTCTTCTGGAGCTAGAGAGGCATGTTCCAAATAGCGTTGTCCGTCATAAGGAAAATGCGGATCCGCTGCGGCGTTGGCGACCCCTGGACCAACTCGCGCCAGCTCGTCCCAATCCCTGTTTTCTAGCAAGAGATCGTCAGGAACCACAAACCCGACAATGTTCTCGACCACGAGATCAGCTGTCGTCTTTATGGCGTCGATCCAGGGGCCAAAGAACACACACGACCGAGAAGT
This sequence comes from Ensifer sp. YR511, assembly GCF_900103045.1. Taxonomy (NCBI): domain Bacteria; kingdom Pseudomonadati; phylum Pseudomonadota; class Alphaproteobacteria; order Hyphomicrobiales; family Rhizobiaceae; genus Ensifer; species Ensifer sp. YR511. The sequence continues at coordinate 8,912 of NZ_FNGR01000066.1, read as the reverse complement.
GCCTGCCTCGATCAATAAATGGGAGCCGGCAAGTTCCTCATCGGTTGCATTCGTGGCATAGAGCGCCACCGAGGTGTTTGCCTTGACTTCAAAACCGATGATTAGAAAGCCGCATTCGGCAGGCGGGAGGCTCCAGCCGTTTTCACGCTTGGGCCGGAAGCAGTGTCCATTGCTCTTGTCGAATTTGAATCTGCCTTCGAAGGCCTGGAATGCGACCTCCTTGAGGTACCCGTCGGTTCTGTTGCAGATACCAATTTCGTAGTTGGCGTTGGGAAAAGCACTCCTCTCGGTGGGAACGACAGACCATCCGATTGTCGCGAGCATACCAGCGGATTCGAAGGCGGCCGCGATTGCTTTTGGATCACTTGTAGTGCCATCGGCGAATGTCGACTGTGGGTCGTATGTGTACGGGAACAGGCCGGTGCGACCAAAAATGCGATCGGAAATGATCATTTTATCCCCTCAAGAGAATTCTATATGCGTCTCCGGTATCACGCCCTTGAAGGGCAGATAGCGTGGCGCGACCTCGTGAATGGCGAGCCGGACGTGATCGAGATCGACGTCGGCATCCGCATCGGCTAGGAATGCAACGACCGTCGTCCCGCTGGTGGAAACAAAAATCGATGAAATTCCAACGCTGCCTTCGAGACGTGGATAGCGTGTCACAAACGATCCTAGCTCGAGCATGTCGGCGGGCTTTGGCTGGTCCGGGCCGCTTGCTTCAACTGCAGCGATCTTCGCTGATACGGTTTGCCGCATGATGGGCTCGCGCGACCGCAGCAGTATGGCGTGCGGAGCAGGCTCCGCGTCGGCGCTTCTCGGGCTGATTAGCAGGTAGGTCTCCGCCTCGGCGAGTTGGAAGAACCGGTCGCCGCAGTACGACGCGAGAATGTCTTCCAGCACTTGATCTTGGACAACGTTGACTACATCGTTTGACCGCGGTCTTCTCGAACTCTCGCCGATTTTGTCAGTGTAGGAGTCCGAGAGGAGGATGTCGGGTGCGACGTATTCGGTGTCGACGACAAGAGGCGTCGCAGCGGCAATAAGTGCGCCTTCGAAAGACTCGGATCTCTTTCCAATCAAATCGTCGAGAAGACGGCGTTTGACCGCGTAGTTCCGGAACAATTGCGCGGCCCCCTTCGCGTCGGCGAACAGGCCGGTGCGAAAGCTCCATTCGAAGAATACCGGTCGCTTGCTGCGCCCGTCTTCAGTGGGCCAAACGTTGCCATCATCATCCGTCAGTTCGATACGGACCGTATATCGACGCAAGGGCTTCAGCGACACGTTGATCCCAAGCCAGACTCCGGAATCAAGTTCCAGATTGCTGGTGTCGATGCAATGTAACCTTCCGGCAGCAATTGCCTCTCGTATAGCGCGCACAAGCGCCGACGGCAGCCCGTCGAAAAACTGGCGGTCGATTCCGACAGGCACGGTAATCTCATTCAAGAGGTCCGCGGGTGCGTATTTTTGGCCATCTCTCCAGTCGAAGTCACCTCCGGCGGAATCAACGCGGCCGCCGGTTTCGTCGACGACAGTGACCTTAAGTCTCAGATCCCTCCAACGGGCAAGCAGACGCATGAGGGCCCCCGATGCGATGGATACTCCAGGAGTGTGAGCAAACGGTAGGAGTTGACTGTTGTCTGTCGGGTAACTCGATATTAGGTACGGTCTCAGAGATAGAGGGGGCGCCGATGCTGTCTTAAACTTATAGATCTCTTGGGATCCCCCTGGCTCGATGCCGTTTCCGTTCGTCTCCCATTCTACTGCAACCTCGTATTCGGAGGCTGGATCGAGGACCAATTCCCTCGGCTTCAGGTAGTCAATGATCGCCGCCTTGTCGGCTTCACTCTTGCTGCGCTCGGCGGAATGCCGCACGATCTCGGGATGTCCCAGGAACCGTACCGCTCCAATGTAGAGAGGCATTGGCCCTGTTCTTCTGTCAAACCGATCTATGCGGAAGCCGCTCCAACGAACTCGGATTTCAGGCAGTCCTTCGGCAGGGACTTTGGCGGGGTCGATTACGAATTGTACGCGAGCCCAGGTGAGATTGCCGTAACCCGCCAATTCGCTAAGCTGAATAAATGCGGTTGAACGGGGTTGCCAAAACTCCGCGCCTTCATGGAATTTGTCGAGGTCCGCGGTCAGGACTTTAACGCTACCCTCACGAATGCCTAGATTCATTCCGAGTTGGACTACATCTTCACATGCTACGAGCAATTCGACAATTGGGGCGTCCGCACCAGCGGTTACGTCAATAGAGAAACCTTCCGAGGTGAAAACGAACTCTTGGCCGTCTGAGGCGGGCCAGTCCGGATAAAGTGCAACGAAAGAAACAACGCCGTCTTGATGTGGTTTAACCTCGATCCGGCTGCGGTTGGGCGAGGTCGATGGCGCATGGTTAGTGCAAGTGATAGCAAAGGTTCCGACACTGGCGTTTCCAAGCTTGCTCTGGAGATCGCGGCAACGGAAATGGCCGGAAAATGGCATGGCTCTTTGGGCCCAGGGCGCCGCCTCGGCATCGATTGTTGTTGGATCCGGAAAGAACATGGAAGGTTGCGCGGGCACAACACTGCAGAGACCTTGATTCAAAGCATCGATCCACGCTTTCAGAACCTCGCTCGATGGTACGGCGTTCGGCGCCCCTATTGGCCTGGAGGTCAAAAGGCCAAGTCCGATCGGCAGCGCTTGTTGATTTCCGGATGCGAGGACATTTCTCAGCCATTGAGCCTTGGCTTTTGCGTAGTCGACTGGAACGTCCTGGTTGGGCGCGGACTTGCAAATCAGTGAAACGTTCTTAAGAGCGTACCCACCTTTCTTGGCTCCGTAGTTGAATTCGGTATTGGTTGCGGCAGGGCCGAGCACTCCCAGGAAGCCCTTGGCGCTTTTCCTGTCCTCAGTCGATGGCGCCGCTACGAGAGAAACGGCGAGTACGGCGTCGAGCGGCACGTGGTCGGCCCCGGCCGCGATCGCTCCGCCCTCTTCCAGCTTGGCAAGAGTCTCGTCGATCTTGCCGTCCATCCCCTGTCCGCGCAGAGCGAAGTCAGTGCCTGCTACGATGTTCACGGCAGAGACTAGAGGAGGGATGGCGATCATGTTTGGCGGCGCATCTCCAAGTCGCACATGGACGGATCCGCGGATAGTCGAAAACAGGATCTTTATCGAGCCACTTGCCCAACCGTGGATAGAGAGCAGCTTCCCACGATCTTCGCTGTCGCAGTATTCCAGCTTGAGCCCGCTCGCGAGTCCGACCCCGCCAATAAACAGGAAAAGCTCTCCCCCTAGCGTAATTCCGCCAGCGACGTAGAGGTTTTTGCTGATCGAAACCTGGACGAGCGTCTCGACGAACACGCTGAGATATACGCCGCCCTTGCCGATTTTGCCATGGGTGCGGGCTCCCATGGCCACTGCCAACCCCTGGAGGGTGCGACCGCCCTGGCTTCCGGGAAGCTTCTGAACCTCCAGGTCCTTGCCGGAAACCATGACATACCCGGTGGCACCTACATCCAAAATGCCGCCAAGCGACAGGCTGGCGCTAACGGGCTTGTCCTCACGCCCGACGTAGTAGTGCCAGTTGGTGAAATCCTGATAGGAAAACTGCGTGTCTATCGAGCCGTAGATTTTGACGAATTTCTCGAAGTCGAGATCGACCGAGGCGGCATAGCTGACTAGCTTGTCTGCAAAGTTTAATTCCAGGACACCGAGTATCCCTGTTGATATGTCGTCAGATTCAGTGACGGCCTGCTTGTTGGTTTTCGGCGCGGCGAATATTCTCGCCTTTGCAAACACGGTGACCGTCGGCCCAGGTATGGAATAGACGAACATCGTGTTGAGGTTGAGGAGTTGGTCGTCGGTCTGAAGTGTCGTCAAGGCTCCAAGACCAAAAGACCAGTTGTCATATTTCGGAACCCACAAGGGTTGTTTCGAGTATTTTCCTTTCGCGGTTAGGGTGCCGAAGACAATGCCTCCCGCTTCCCGCAGCCAATTCAGGCTTTTCGAACCATTGTTCGCAACGTCCTCCTCGTGGCGCACAAAGTGCTGGGCGTAGAGAAAGTCGGCGCCCTTGAGTTGAAGGCCGCTGCCGAATAGCGGGATCCCGGTGGGGAACTCGATGCTCGCTCCCGCGGCGACAGCCACATCGACGTTGTCAGCCTTCTGGACCTTCGCGAAACGGGCTTCGGCCGCGCATTTCAGGCCGGTCGAGAGCAGTTCAAGTTCGAGAAGCCCGCCAATGTCTCCGTCGGTTTCTCCAAAGGAAAGGCGGCCCAAACCTTTGAGGATGCCCGGAATTTCCAGACTTAGTTCCGAAGGACGGATTTTAAATTTGAGGTCCGGGCGCAGGATTTCGAAGTCGATCCGGACATCTCCGGCTTTGAGCAGTCCCAGGTTGAGGTTCAATCCAAGATCGAATCCCAGATTGACCGATGATTTCTCGATCCCGAACGAGATCCCCTTGAGCCCCAGTATGTTCTCGAATTTGCCAAAATCCCAGATCGAGTCATCCAAGACTTTCACGTCGAACGCGCTCTTGGGAACCTGAACCCAAGAGAAAAGGCTGGATTTAGATCGATACGAAATACCTGAATTCTCGACCCTGGCGCTCAAGGCCCGTTTCGAGCTGAATTCCACGGGGCTACTGGTGCCGATGTTAAAGAGCGTCTCATAGTCAAAGAGAAGCGCAGTTTCGCGCGGTGCATCCCGGGCCGCAGGCTGGCTTAGAAGACGTATGCCGGTCACGCGCATCTCGTCTGCGGTGATGACAGACTTGAAGAAGTAGCTGTCCTTGAAAGCAGCGCCGGCAAAAAGGGCGCCCAGCTCCGCGGCCACACCGAGCGAGACGAAGTTGTCGCGGCCTTCGCCGGACGGGGAGATGTTGTTCTTGGCCAGTTCGATGATCGGAGCGAAGGTCAAGACCGACGCCAAAAAGGTGAAAGTTGTGGCATCGAGATCCAGGTCGTCGGCCCGCAAGCAAGCGATCGGCCTGCCTTTAGCCGTGTCGGTCTCGACATCGACCATGTAGGAATCGGGGCCGGTACCACCGCCGGGCTTTGTCTTCAGCCGAAACGCAGCCGACAGCCCCTTCAGCCACATGTAGGGGTTCGTTCCCGGATCTCCCGCGGACACATCGTCGTCGAAGGTTGCGGACAGAGCGCATTCGCGGACGAATGAGTTTGCAACTGAGATCTTGAATTGCGCTGGCGGCTCGTCGGCAAGGAATTTGAAGAAGCTGTCTTGGTTCGACTTCGCGATCTCCCCCGTGCACGAGCAGTAGACCCCGATCGCCTGGCGGTCCGCCATGTCTCCACCCGCAAAGCTCAGGGCGACCAAGCTTTTCTTTACATCGATATCCGCCCCCATCGCACCGTCATCGAGCCAATGCGCGTGAAGACCGTTGAAGATGAGGCCGCGAAAATCCGTTGTGAGACCGAATTCGCGAAGCGTAGTTGATATCACTTCCCAGCGCTGCTTTTCTCCAGTGGTGGCCTTCTTGCTCGGAGCGACGGGCTTGTCGAGCACGGCGACGAGGGCCATTTTGGCGAACTGTCCGGAATCGAAATGCAGCCCGATACGCCCGGACTCGTGCACCACGCCGTTGAACCCTTTCGTACCGTCCGAAAGAAAGAACGACATGTCACGCTGACCTGGATCGCCTGCAAAATCAGCGGCTGTTCGTGGGTGGCCTCTTGTCGCATGATCCTCGGACGCGTCTTCCCAAATGGCTGCAAGGTCGAGGCGGCCAGTTAGATTACCTTCTTTCGGTTCAAGCGTTTTCCATTTTGGATCGAGGTTTTCATTCAGATCGATGCCGATTGGCGCCTCTAATTCGGCGAAGACCGCCTCGCTATCCCGGTTGCCTGCTTGGTCCATCGCTAGGTCTACGGCCAGGCCGATTTGCAATCTGGCTCCCGCGTTCGCACCCTCGAATACAAAGTCTTTGGTTACGCGAGCCGGGGAATAGCCTTTTTCGAACAGACGAAATTTAGGGTTCAAGAGGAAAAGGCGCACTTCAACCCGTGCGAGCTTCGACGCAAGAAACGCAAAGGTTACTCGAAAGAAGCAACGCTCGGAGTTTTGTCCGGGGTCGCGTGAAATCCGACTGGGATGCCCGAAAGACAGCCAGTCGGGGATCTGGACATTGGCAGCGTCTGCAGCGAACCAACCGCGTTCTGTATAGCTGTCGTCATCCGGGGCCGCCTCGATCTTTGCAAGCACCATGGGTCGAGCGCTGTTCAACGCTGCCGTAGTAAGCGCCTCGAACGCCGGAATCCCGTCTTCCGGGTACGTGGGCGTGAAATTCGTGACGCCATCGGATTTTTCTGTCGAGGTTTCGGTCAATTTTACCCCCTCGAAGCGCGCACTGAACCAGCGGCGCCCGCACTTGCTGGCCCCTGAAAACTTCTTCTTAAGAACTACTAAAACTTGAATGTCTGTATGCTAATCTACAATCCAGAAGCGATTGCAAGTCAAGTAGCCCAAAGTAAGAAATGGTTGTGGTCTGCGAGTTTTCGACTTCTAGAAAGCAGTCGACTTTGATTGAGCACCATTACCGACATCTAGAACTCGGCGGTATCGATCGCCAGCCCCTTCGACGTATGTCGATGGAACTATCGAAGCGGCTTGGTGCTGATGAAGCGCTAACGACGATGCTGCCCTATTCCAAAACTCCCTTCGGAGTACCGGTCGGCATACACCTTATCGGAACAATGAACACAGCGGATCGCTCTTTGGCCTCGATCGACATGGCATTGCGCCGGCGCTTCGTGTTCGAGGAAATCGAACCACAACCCGAAACCTTGGACGAGATCGAGCTTGCTGGAGTTAACGTAGGCGCACTTCTGAGCGTCATGAACGCTCGCATCGAGGCACTGCTCGACCGAGAACACAGGCTTGGTCACGCCTATTTCTTGCACCTCGAGGCCGCGGATGACGTCAGCCAGCTGAAACAGCTCTTCTCTCGGCGTATTCTGCCCTTGTTGAGGGAGTACTTCTTCGACGATTGGCAGCGTATCCGCCTTGGCACGATCCAATCGATATTGCCCCTCGTTCGTTTCAAGGAGCGCTCTATCCGTTTCAATTCTTCTTGGTTGCTGGCTAAGGTTGTCGACGAAACAACACTATGTGGCGTACTAAACGAAGTGAGCGAGCTATTGTTGGATGACAATACTCGCTACAATCTGTGGCAGGTCGTAAAAGTCGTCGCCGAAGACGCAGGCCCTGACAACAAGGCCTGGATTTTAAAGACCATCGAGCGCAACGAGACTCTTCTTTCCGGTAAGACCAACTACGGTCAAACCCTGGCGCTGATGGACGACGTGAAGAAAGCAGTTGCCGCCAACACAATATATGACCCCCTTAACGACGACCAGCGGAATGCCTGCCTTGCGCTGCCGAACATCGCTGACATACCCCTGCCCGCAAACCTTCAATAAAAGGATCGCTAACAACATCCGGGAACTCAAGGCGACCAGCAACGGTTGCTCGCCTCGGACAGCGTCGCGAGCAAGTGCACATGCCGTGGCGCTGGTGTGAATACGACGACCGGAGACGCCTGCAGAAATCGTCAATGGACGATCTAGATGGGAACTTTTAATGGTTCTTGCGTGGCTAGACCCCAGATCTCGTAGCAAAAAATTGCAACCGCGGCTATGCCAAGCAGATTTACCAAAGTCTGCAACGAATAGTACGTCATGAAAGAATCTCGTGGAGGAGTGTATCCACTTTGTCTTTCGGCCTCGATGAGCGGTCCAATTCTCATCGTCACGAAGAGACGCAAGGCCTGATACACAATCAGGATAACTGCAATCACCAGTGACGACGGCTGGGATCCAAACATGAAGTTGAAGACTGAGATCTCCGAGTAGGTTATCTTTGCATTCACCGGGTCTGGTATCTTATAGAGTATAAAAGCCTCGGCGAGTGACATTGTTTTGAAAATGTACAGCTTTAGAATTAGTATTCCGAAGTAGCTAAATGAAAGTATTGTATTAACTATCTGTGATATTGTCGAGTAAGAGCGGGCGAGGGCATTCCATTTATCAGACCTTGGTGTGAAAAATACTGAGCCAGATAAATTGTTCCTGTCAAATTCAACTGCGATGGCCTTGAGAAATTTAGCGAACTGAAAAGATGCACCGTCGAGAATGCATTCGGGCTCAAACTTCACGGATGAGAAGGTCGCGTGACTGAAATCGGCTTCTTTGATGTTCGAGCCCGCCTTGAATACGACGTGTTCGAACGTGGCGCCCGCGAAACTAGCGCCCTCCAAATTGGCACTTGATTGAATTATGACGTGTCGAAACACTGAGCGACCAAGATTAAACGCTTTTAAATCTAGCTCTATTTCGATTGCCGCTTGATCGTTGCCTTCAATCCTTGTCTGCTCGCAAAAAGCTTCGTTCGACTGCGACTTCTTCCGAAGATCGTCGACGCTCCGGGCGATCGCAAAATTCTCGGAAGGAACCGCATGGCGCCGACGGCGCTCCTCCAGTTGCGCTCTGCGTTCGAGCTCTCGCCGTAGGTTCTCTTCCTCCGCCTTCCTGCGCGCCAGCTCCCTTATCTTTTCGGCCTCTTGGGCGATTCTCAGGGCTTCGTCGGCCAGTCTGCTTTGTTCGTCATAGTAATTCGACATGTCCTCCTGAGTCGGCCAGCGGCCCAGTTTTCTTTGAAGTTGCCGGTGCAGCTTCATGTCTTCTTCGATCAGGGGGTCAAAGGGCGCAATCATTTGAGTCTCGTTATGGAACCTGTTCCGCGACCGGGCATGCGATTGCCCAATCGTTCTGAAGACGACGCTTCAAGTCAAGACGCCCAATTGGCCTAGGCCGTAAACTCATAAAATTGCTTGGTGTTTTTCGCGTGTCGTGATTCAAGGCTTCCGGATAAGGGAGGCTGTATGACGCGTCGCCGCTACGAACTTA
>NZ_FNGR01000077.1:0-2645 GCF_900103045.1 Ensifer sp. YR511 | reverse complement strand
TGGAGTGCTCCCCGTTTCACCGGACAGGTCGGCTAGTTTGATTTAGCCCTGATGAACTGCCGTGGGGAAGCCATCCTGAGAGCGGAATGGGGATGGATTTCGTTGTAGTCCTCGATCCATCCGTCGATGAAACGGAGCGCCGTTTCGGCGTCCGGTAGTGCCGATATGCGGATGTAATCCCGTTTCAGAGTTTTCACGAATGCCTCGGACATGCCGTTCGACTGGGGGCTGGCCACCGGCGTGAAGCAGGGCGTCAAATTGAGCGCCTGGGCAAACAGCCTCGTGTCGCGCGCTGTATAGGCCGAACCATTGTCCGAGAGATGCTCGATAGCATGCGGGGCTCGGGTTGCGCGGAAGCGTTTCTCGACCGCCTCCAGCATCATGTCGCGTACGTCCGAGCCTGAGATGCCTGCATTGGCGACCGCCGTCCAGGCGATGATTTCCCGGTCAAAGGCGTCGATGATGAAAGCGAGACGAATGACCTCGCCATTCCAGCAAGTGAACTCCAGGCCGTCGGAGCACCAGCGCAGGTTAGAGCGCATGACCATGACCTTGCCGTCATGGATGCGGCCCTTGCGAACGGCCGTATGCTTCTCCAGCAACATGGCGTGGTTGCCCATGATGCGGTGAACCCGCTTGGGGTTGACGACAGGCTTATCGGCGGCTCGCCTTTCGCGATTGAGGAGCGCGGCGATCCGCCGATAGCCATAGGTTGGCCTCTGATCCACCAGCCTGCGAATGGCGGGCAGAAGCTCTGCATCCTCGGCCTTTCGATAGGGCCCGCGCGGCTTTGATCTGCCTTTCAACCGCTCCACGAGGTTGGAACGGGAGACGCCCAGCGTGTCTGCGACGGCTTTCATCGGGAACCGTCCTTCGGCAACAAGATCGGCCGCGATATCCGTTTTTTTGAGTCTGCTTTGGAAAGGGCTTCGCGGAGGATTTCGACCTCCATCGTCTTGCGGCCAAGCATGCGCTCCAGCTCGCGGACGCGATCCTCCAGCTTCTTCACTTCCGAATTGCCGACAACCGGCTCGTCAGAATCCACCGCTGCAGCACCTCCCTCGCTCAACAGCCTGCGCCACCGGTAAAGCAGATTGGGCGCAACGCCATGGCGGCGAGCGGTGGAAGACACCGTCTCGCCCGGTTCGAAACTCTGCTCAATGATCGTCAGCTTCTGCTCGGTTGTCCACCGCCTGCGGCGAACATCACCCGTCAGCAATTCAACCTGTCGATACTCGTTAGACATAAGCCTGATGGAGTGGACGCCTCCTTCGCCACCCTTGTGGCAGTATCGAAGATGTCCAGCACCAGGAGGTCAACCCAATGACGCAGATAGGTCTTATCGGCTTGGATGTCGCCAAGCATGTTTTCCAGCTGCATGCGATAGCTGCAGACGGACGAGTCGTTTTCCGCCGGCAGGTCCGGCGAGCGCAGCTGATGAAGCTGCTTGCCTCGATTCCTTCATGCAGGGTCGCGATGGAGGCTTGTGGGACCGCGCACTATTGGGGCCGACAGCTGGAAGAGCTTGGCCATCAAGTACTTCTTATTCCGCCTGATTACGTGAGGCCGTTTGTAAAGAGGCAGAAGAACGATGCCGCCGACGCTGAGGCCATCGCGGAGGCGGCGCAGCGACCGGATATGCGTTTTGTTCGTGTGAAGAGCGAGTCGTCTCAGGCTTCCAGTATCGTCTTCCGCGCTCGAGACTTGGTTGTGCGACAGAGGACCCAGCTTCTGAACGCAATACGAAGTCACCTGGCAGAATTCGGTCTCATCTTTCCGCAGGGCGCAGCCGCAGCTGCGCAGATGCAAGATGCAATCGATAGTCATGACGATTTGCCGCCTGCGGCGCGATGTATCCTTATGTCACTGTGGCAACACCTTTCATCCTGTGAAGCTCAGCTCGCAGAATTCGACAAGGAGATCCAAAAGCGGTCACGTGAAGACCTTGAGGCGCGTCGGTTGACATCTGTGCCGGGGATTGGGCCAGTGACAGCAGCGGCGATTGCCGCACTTGCTCCCGATCCTTCCACCTTTAGGAAAGGCCGCGATTTTGCCGCATGGGTTGGCCTGACACCACTCGAACGATCGACCGGAGGAAAGCAACGGTTCGGCCGGATATCCAAGATGGGTGAACGGACGCTAAGGCGCCTTCTGATCATGGGAGCCAGCGCGGTTGTGTCTTGGGTCAGACGCGGCAAGATAAAGCCGAGCTCCTGGTTGGCTAGCATCCTCCACCGAAAGCCGCCCATGCTGGCGATCGTGGCACTGGCAAACAAGATGGCGCGTGTCGCCTGGGCGATACTGAAACATGGAGGGTCCTACATGCAGCCCGTCTAGTAAATTCCCGCGTAGCGAGGAAGGTCTCAGGATGGCATGGCCGAAGAGTTTGAACGGAGCTCGGAAAACCAGATTGAGGATAAGTGCTAGCAGCACGCAAGCCTGAAGTGGACCGAGCTCGCGTAATCCATACTGGCTGGCGGCGGTGTTCTGCCGCACAAGAAGCCGAACACATGTCCGCACCAAACTTTGACGTCACACCCGAAAGATTCTTCTTGCGCGCCCGGAGGCGTCCACACATGTCCTCAAGCCTGTGCTTGAGCCTTTCTGCTTATGCCGACTGTCCGGTCGAATTGGGGGGCAGTTCA
>NZ_FNGR01000027.1:0-94223 GCF_900103045.1 Ensifer sp. YR511 | reverse complement strand
ACATCCATTATCTGAACGGCCAATCTGTCTCACCTAACTGTTTAGGCGCTCGCATGGCCACCCGAAATAGCCGGCGCGGCGTGATTTCGGTGAGTACGCTTGTTGCTGACGACGGCGCCTTGGTCTTGCCTTAACGGGTCGCGATCCTTGGCAGGTTCTCAACGGATTTGGTGCGCTTAACGATATCACCGACCGTGTTCTTACTGATGCCAAGATCACGGGCGATCCAGCGATAGCTGCGGCCTTCGGCGACAAGCGCGAGAACTTTGGGTGCAAGCCGGTCGGATTTGGGTCGTTGCCCAGTCTGACGGCCAAGTTTTTTGCCCCGTGCCTTTGCTGCGGCGAGGCCGGACTTGACCCGCTCGCTGATCAAGTCACGTTCAAATTCGGCAATGCCGGCTAGAAAAGTCGTTAGCATCCGACCATACGGCGAGGACAAGTCGAAGGTCACACCGTTTGTGGCGATGACCGACACTTTCCAATTTGCCAGCGCGCGTAGCGTGTTAAGAAGATCGATGGTCGAACGGCCCCATCGTGAAAGCTCCGTGACAAGGATGGCGTCGATTCGTCTGGCCTGGGCGAGCGCCATGATCTTTTTGCGCTCAACCCGATCAAGCTTCACGCCTGAACCCGTCTCTTTGAAAACCGCCACGACGTCGTAATGGGCGCGAGCAGCGAACGATATCAGGTCGCGCTGCTGCCGCTCACACGACTGGTCGGCGGTCGAAACCCGACAATAGATGGCGGCACGTTGTCCCAATTGAACCTTCCGGGATTTTAGGATCGGAGGGCCTTGATAGGGATGGAGCGAGCGTTGTCCAGAACAGACTATAATTTATTGGGGACAAGACATGCCGCCGATGACTGTTCCGGAGCGACGGCAGCGCTAGCCGTCATCCAATTTGCCCACTACCGACAGCAGTTTACCATTCCTATTGGCGCTGTCGCGTTGCAACAGGGCGCGGACCTGAAGGTGCTGGGCCACCACATTCGCTGCGTCGCGCTGATCGCGCGTCGCATCGATCTGCTGGTGCTGTTTGAGAGGCGGGGACGCGGTCTCGGCCAAAATCGCTCTGAGCTCCGCCACGATTGCCGGAGCGCGGTTTGCAGTTGCCCGGCTGACATTGGCCTCGCGCGCCAGATTGGTAACCGTCAAACGTCCATTGGTCCGGGTTGCATTGCCGCAGACAAGCCGGGTCAATGCGGCACGTAGCGCGCGGTCGGTCGACATGCTGACCGGCTTCAGGGCGGTTCCTCCCGGAGGGGAGCGATCAGCTTGCGCATTCGATCTCGGTCTTGCCGGATGGCGCTGCGCTGCAGGTTCGACAAGCGCCTTTCTTGCAGCATGGCTTCGGCATGCGCGATTGCTGCTTGCCACGCTGGCAAATGGCGGCGTGCAATGCAGGAGTTCGGGCAGCGATCGGGAGCGCAGTTCGACAGGATAGGCTGGCTTGTTGAGGTCCCTGACCGGGTGAGGCAGAGTGCGGTTGCCGGCTCGAAGAAGCAATCGTTCAGGTAGCCGACATGCAGCGTGCGTGCGAGGTGAGCAAGCATTGCCTTCATGCGTTTGCCATCCGCAATGACGCCGGGCAAGGAGCCAATCTCCTTCGTCACCCGTTCGATCTCGTGTATGACGCGCGATGCGCCCGGGCCGGTCAAGCGTTCTCCGCGTCGTGCCGCTTCATAGTGCTCTACGATGTCATCGAGCTGGCCCAGATAGTGTTCCTGTTCCACTTCCTGACGGAAGCCGGAGGTCGATGAGCCGGCATAGCCGTCGAAAATTGCCACGGAGGCATGCTTGTACTGGATCTTGCCGGCGACCACTCCGAAGGGGCGGTTGGCGATATACCAGGCCACAGTGCGGCGGAACTGCCGCGTGTTGAAGATCCAGCATCGCCCATCCACGAGCGGGATCGCCGGTTCATCCGCGGTTCCGAAACGCCGGTCCAAGTTCTGGCGGAACCCATTGATACGTTGCACCACGTGCGGCACGCCGCCATCTCGGGCAACTTTACGATGAAGAGCGACCCAGATGCAGCCCTGCCTGCGCTGTGGCCGATGTCTTGCCACGAGGCGCTCAGCCACTTCAATGGCGCGTACAACTGGCGCGATCGTCACCCACTCCTCGACGCTCCCGCGCTCTTCACGCCCTTTGTAGACGGTACTGCGTATAGTCAGCCGCTCAATCATACCATCGGCGCTGCGTTTGCGCTGCAGGGAGCCGGATTGCATTGCCTGGACTTCACTATCGCGCATGCCGGTCAGATAAGCGCACAGGATGTAAGCGGCGGTCTGGAGCTGGCGCTCTTCGTGTGCCAGGGAGAAATCATCGAAGCGAGACCGCCATGGACGCCCGCTCGTCGGATCGATGGTGATCGGCGTGTCCATGCCACCGTGCTCGACGCCGAGCTCCTGCACGGCTTCGAGCAGAAGGGCAAAAGCCGCCTTATTCTGGATGAGGTTGCTCGGACGCACACAGCTCTGCAACGAAATGAGCCGAATGTTCAGTACTTCCCCCTTGAGCCATTTGCCTCGAATGAGAGCATCTCGCAGGCCTGCAATGTCGGCGGGGTCATTCCACACAGGGATGCCACGGCCAGCACGGCGGCGGATGTCGATGTAGGACGTCACGCGTGCGACGACGCTGCCCGCAGGAGCTCCGCGCGGGCGGGCCGAATAGCCCGCTTCCAGTTCATCCAATTCCTCGCGTGCTGCAAAGATGTCGATGGAAAACAACTCGACATAGCGAAGCGACCATCGCAGCAGTTCGGCGATCACCGCGTCGGGTATGCGCGGTGTCACATTCTCATACGTATGCCCGCTACAGCCTGCCACTCTGTAGGGTGGTGCGCCGTTCCAGGGCACAAGACTTAAGCCGCCATGCGTCAGGAAGCGGGCCAGCCGATGCAACTGCAAAGCCGGCCTCAAGCACTCAGCGATCCGGTACGGCGAAACCGAGCGGTTCTTCTGAAACACGAGATAAGCATTGAGAAGATCCTGATCGATGAGAGCTGCATCGAATCGTCCCTCTCGTTCCCGAACGAAGGTCATAAGCTGACGTAGCGTGCCGAGCGCCGCCCGTGCACTCATGGGCCGTAGCCGACGCGCGGCGTCTGGCAATCGCTCGTTAAGCCAGGCGTAAATGTATTCCTTGGCGGTGAGCTTCTCCCGCGGACAGGTGATGGTGCTGAAGTCAAGCGTGCGGAAGGCATGCCGTGCCATGTCCTGAAAGATTGCCGGATCGAGATCCCAGACGTCGTCGCCAAAACGAGAAAGTGCTTCCCGATTCGTCCCATCCTTCAGCTTCATCGACTTAAGAACAATGTCAGTGTCGCTGCGGATGCTGGAGGTGCGCGGGATGTGGCCGAGATTTGCCGCTGTCATCGTGCTATCGCCTCTACCGGCAGATAGAGGAGCATCGGATCTCTTGCATCAGTCGTCCTTCGGGCCGCTTCCAATACCTGTGGAGCAAAGGCAGGAATGATCTGATGAGTGATGCGATGCCAAGCGCGCGCGAACTTGACTGACCACTCTTCGGCATTGAGGGCAGCACGCTGATCGGCCATGAACGATTGGAATGCGAGGAGCGCCGGGAGCTTGCGCTCGCTAATGACGGCGTTCTCGCATTCCAAGCACCCCCAGAATGGCGTGGGGCAGGGATCGCCGGCTTTTGCGAACGGGCTATCGTAAAAGTTACCGCATCGCGCCATCCACACGTCTTGGTCATCTTTTGCGGGAGCCTGGTCCTGCGGCTCGACGGCAGGGTTCTCCTGCTCGCTGGTGACGAGGCGTGGTCTGAGCGCAGCGTCGAGAGCGTCGTGAAACGCGTCAGCTAACGTCTGTTCATGGACATGGCGCAGGGCAGGTATGTCGGCATAATGCCTGGCTGCGACAGGGATCGAATGGCCGACGGCGAACTGCTCGAGTTGCCCATTGGTGCGACGATACCATTCGGCTTTAAAGGTCTTTCGAAGCCGGGAGAGCTGCAAGCGCAGCGGCCTGCCCTCATCATCTGTAAGTTTGTAGCGTTCGACAAAAGCATCGACTCCCTGCGTGCCATCGTCGCTCAGCGATCGCAGGCCGTTGACGGTCCAAAGGACCCACAATCGATCTGAACCAGTGTGCCGGCGTGCCCGTTCGGTCAATGAGATCGCGAGCCGCATTAGTCCGCCTGGCGTGGCGATCGATCCGTCCCGCACCCGCACGTGTTTCCATTCCGAGCCCCGCGCCCGAGGCTTGTAATACTCGATCTCGACATACCCTCGGGTAGGATTGCGCAAGCAATCGGCCTTCAGACGGTTCAGGCACTCCATCTCCATACCGGTCTCCAGCGACAGCAGCACCAGGAACGCGGCGAAGTCGCTTACCGTTAAGTGGAATCCTCTGTGCGGCAACTCGATCTTGCAATCAATCTTGTGATATCGGGCGAGATTTGCGAAGCGTTTGAAGGCGGGATGTTCTGCCTCGATCCAGCTGGATCTTGCGATCTCAACGAGGACGGCATCATAAAGAACGCGCAGCCGCGTACCGGCGCTAAGTCCGAGTGGAGGCGCCGGAAGGTCGTCGCCGAGTACGATGCGCTCACGGGCGTTTGCCACTTGTGTCCGCGCAGCGGTTCGCAATGCTTCGGCAATCCCACTGCTGTAAGCGTCACGAGGGCGCCCGCCGCTGCCGTGACCACGCCCCAGATAGCGCAAACGCGATACGACGTCGGGTGTGAGCACGCCAGGACGATCGTTGACGGCGATCCGCAATACACTGATCAGTGTCGCCAGAAGTTGCCGCTGGGACGATCGGTTCCCTGCATTTTGCTCCAGCCAATCTTCGTAACCGTCAATCAGCTCGACGGTTACGTCACCCAGTGCACGTATTGTGTGGCGCTGAGCATCGAGAAACGACCAAAACCGCCGCAGCATCTTCACGCTATTGCGTACTGAGCGCCAAATTGGGGTTGGTCCCATCTGACGGATTCGTTCCCGGAGCAGCGGCGCGATCTCCACGACGAAGGATGAGGGAGTCAAGTCGGTTAAATCCACGATAAACTCGTTGCCCGTATCAACACGCACGGCGAAGCGGCGCGGATCGACAGTCGTAGTGGTCGCGGCGGTATCCGCGTCGGAGCTATCTGACTGCGGCGGAAATTTGGCCAGCCTCCCCCGTCTCATGGCGCGAACTCCTCGGATCCCGCGTCTAGCCCGAAGTTGCTTACGGCCGCATCGACGATCTCCTGACTGTCGGCAAGATGGTCGAGATAGATGTAAGTGCTTTCGATACGGCTGTGCCCCATCAGCCTTTGAAGCTTGAGCAGCGGATCGCCGATCATCCGTCGATAGGCGGAGCCGAGCTGTGCCGATCGTTCGCTGACCACCCACCGGACCTGCTCGCGCAAAAGCAGCGTCAACATGTGGACGGCAAAGCTATGACGGAGCATGTGGGGAGTGATATGCATGTCATCGAAACCGAGGTGGCGGCATCGTTCGCTGGCCCGCATGAACACGGCTTCCCAGGCCGCCATCGACACTGGCTGCCCATCCTCGGTCAGCCAGAGCGCCAGGGGTGAGCCGGTCGTCTTGTCGATGAGGCGTACCCGATCCGATGGACGCAACTGGTCGACGCTTACTCTGACCGTGTGATCGCCGTCGGCTAGGCGTAAAGCGCGATGCTCATATGCGGCTACTGTGATTGATCGAGGCATCCGGCAGATGCGCCCGCGCCGCCGGTGACGTCCAAGAGCATTCTCCCGCTCAATCAAACCATAGTCGTGAAGTTGCCTGATCAGACGAATAGGCATGCGGATATCCCGCCCACGCGACCCCTTTGCCGTCGCAGCAGCCAGACGGAAGGCTAAAGAGCGGACTGGAGAGCCTGTTTCGGTATCCAACGTTGGCAATTCGCTCAGCAGCAGGCTCGATGCTTCCTGTAATCGCAGACCTGTCGTGATCAGCAGTTCCGCAAACAGAGCATTGCGCGTACCATTGCGTCCGCGCCAGCTCGGGTCTTCCTGCCCGTCAGGAAGTCTGCCGCGCAGTCCGACGTCGCGAAAAACCAAATAGCGCGGCATATCCAGGAATTGCACATCTCCGTTGCGACCTCCACTCTCCTTGGCACAGTTGATCGCCACGGAGACGACCGCGCCCGAGGTCGGTGCCCGTGACCATAGCTGCCTGTAAGTGAAGGGGGCCGTTGTGATGATCTTCTCATCGACGGCCCATCTATAGAGCTTGTCGAGAGCCGCGATCGTTCGGTTCCAGGAAGAGGCCGAGATGCGGAAGGGCGGCTCGGACAGGCGCCGGGCCTGGTGGAACGCGGCGATGTCGTCACGGTTCGCAGCCCATACAGACTTGCCGCCCCGACGTTCTTCCAGAAAACGCATCCACACGACGATGTCTCGCGCATATGCGCGAAGGCTGTTCAGGGAGCGTACGCCCATGGTCGGGCAGGATCGCAAGAAGCGATTGAGGTTGTGGTCGTAGGATCCTTCTCCGCCAAGAATGAAGGGCATACCCTCAACGAGCCCGAGCTTCTCTGCAGCCGCTATCTTGTCTGCCTCTAACGCGTGTGCAACGCCGTCGATCGTCACCGAACGAGGCAGGGCAGAAAGGTCGGTGAAGAAGAGCTGGGGCAAGAGGACCTCTTCGAGCAGCGATGTTTTGCCGGGACGGGCTCGAGCCCGCCCCGGCAAAACATCGCCCCATCGCGCAACGCCGCGCGTTCTAATTGCCGGATATGTTGATCATGAAGCCGTGACACTTGTGAGACACGGCCGCAGAGCCGAGATAATGTGCAGATACCGCAGTTCGCCTGCTTCCGCGATGCGGTCGCATATTACGCCGTGCTGCTCCATGAATGCGGCCATGCTTCTGGCGCCCGCCACCGCCTCGACCGCGATCTTTCAGGACGGTTCGGCTCGGCCGCCTACGCCATGGAGGAATGCACGGTCGAACTCCTAAGCGCGATGATCTGCGCCGACTTGGGCCTCAGCGTCGAGCCGCGGCCAGACCATGCCCGGTACGTTGCCTCGTGGCTCGAGATGCTGCGCTCCGACAAGCATGCCATCTTCACCGCCGCCAGCAAGGCGCAGCAGATTGCCGACTGGATGCATGCGCAGCAGGAGAAGGAGGAGGAACGGGGCGTCGCATAGGCGCCCTTTTCACGACTTTTGCGGCTGGTTGCTTGCGCGCCGATCGCCTGGCTTCGTGGCATGGGCAAAGGTTGGCGCAGAGACGTTGCCACTTCGCGACGGAGCTATCCTTTTGGATTGTGCTAATCATGGTAATCGCGGCATGTCCCCGTCTGCAATGTACCAAATCCAAGGCGTCATCTCAGGTCTCGCCTCAGTCATTTCCGCCAATGCGCGCTGGTAGTCCTCACTCGCGCCAGCCGGAACGATGAACATCGCGACCGGCGAGGGACGCTGGTCAGGCAACGTTACCGACACGATTGGTTGCTCATGACACAAGTTGAAGCGCAAGCCTTTCACCATCTTGCGCCGCAGCCCTGCCAGCCTCTCCAGAAGATGCCGTTCGTGGACGTTTTCGCAGGGGATCCAGTTCTCGTTCACCACCATCATGGCGACTTCTTCAACGGTGGCGACCCCGGAAGCCGAAATCCCGAATGTCGCGATTATAATGAGATGCAATTCCTCATTAGCGCGCCACAACTCGAGTTCCGCTTCGTATTTGGCATTCAACCGTTTCCATGCTTCGCTTTCAATCATAAAGGGAAAGGGGAGATGCCGGAGCGCAATCCGATACCCGAGGCGTGCCGGTGTGAACTCCTTTACTTCCGCCACTGCGATCATCAGTTTGCGCAGGCCCAGCCCAGGCGCTTGCGCACTGGCAAGCGCGCTCGCCCGGCGCGCGGCGATGCCTTCCTTGTCCTCCTGACGGAAAGTCTCCGGCACAAACAACAGCTCACTGAGCTGTCCGCCACGAGCGGTCATTTGCGACGCGGCATGCATGAGGCTCGTGCGGACCCGACCCCAGCCACGCTTTCCAGTCCAGGATGAACGCCATTCGGTCAGTTCTCCCATTTCCCACAGGTAGTGTAACATTGCGCGCAAGGAAAGCTTCCTCGACTCGTTGCGAATGGTGAAATCCGACGGACCTGGGGATTGAAATGCGGCCGCTCGCGAACCTTTTTTCGTCATCGAAAAATCGAGCTTCAAGATCGCCCGCCCGTTCGCATCGATCTGGATGGCGTTGCCGATCAAGGGTCCCAAGCCGGACAATTCGTAGGGAGGTTCATGGGACGGGCAGGCCGGGTCGTGATCGCGCCCGGAAAGCGGCATGCGTTTGAGGAAATGCTGCCCATCGAGTTGCGCGATATACATCGGGACCGCGGGTTCCGTGCACTGGCAATGTGGCCGGAGGCCCTGTTCGTAAGCCCGCTTAAGAATAGTCTGGAACTCGTTCGAATCCTCTTCGAACGACCTGCCACCGATCAGAAACCGTCGCACATTGCATCTCCGCAGCCGATCCAAGAGGCCCGTAAAGGTCGGTGGCGATTTAGCACGGGATACCCGGTTTATACTATATAAAATTTGATTGTATAAATCCTGGATCCCATATAGCGCCTTAATAGATATCTCGTGGCGATAAAGGAGTATGACCAGCGTCAGTTTACGACAGGCGATCTCAACAAGCAGGTTGGCGCCGTCACCGACGCCGCGACCCCGTCGCTCCCACCAAGCACCCCAAACCCCGCTTCGTGCTGATGAGCTACGAATACTACGAGCGGATGCGCACCGGCGGCGATCCGCGTAGCGCCCATCGCGCTTCAGATATGCCGGAGGGACAGAAGGAGCTCCTCGTAGCGGAAATCGACCGCCTGGCGTGCCGTGAGGGGTATGATGATGAGATCGGTCAGGTATTTGCCTATTCTTATCGTTGGGCGTGGCAACACGAGCGCTGCGAGACCCTGAGCCGCAAGACCGACCTGCGCCGTGGTCGCTATTCGTGGCGCGAATAACGGCTCGACGCATCTGGCGCTTCTCGCGATCACCACCCAGCCGCCGCAGGCCGGTCGGATCGCCTTAGGAGTTTCCGATATCGAGTGCCGGCTGGCGGGCCTCAGGCGATGTCAAGCGCTGCTGGATCGTCGTCGACGAATGCAACTACTATGTCGCCGAACGATCCTGGTACAACGAGCCAGATGAACAAGCGCTTGGCCGGTTCAGCAAGGCCTTCATGATGAGGATCGCCGCAGCCTTTGGCGAGGCGTCGCGCAAACCGGGCCGGCGCATCAATCGTTCAAAATAAGCGAAAGCCGGTCCGGTAGCACGGGCCGGCCAAGTCGATGATCGTGCGCTGCGGCAGCTGCAACGCGGCAACGGCGACGTGCGGCGGGCATTTTAGCCTGAGCAGCTTCACAGGATATCGCAGCTCTAGTCTCAGTTGATAATACGGGTGCCCGCGTCGGTCTGCCGGTCCGGCTAAGGGATGATTGCGGCACGGGCGTGCTCATCGGCTTGCAGCAACGGGAGCAGGCGAGGGTACGCATGAACTGACTTGCAGGCGAAACGTTCAAGGGATACGCGGCCGAAATACCCCAGCGCCGGACCGGACAGCCATGATGGTTTGTTGCGCCCTTCAGTTGCGCCGAACCAATCCCGGTTATGTCGCTCTTGTAGACGACCGCCTGCTTTGGCGGCCAACCCCTAAAGGGGTAAGACTCGCCCGAAAATTCTGCAAAATTCGATTTCGGTTCTTTCGTTCTGCGGAAAATAGAATTTTGCAGATTTTTCGGCCGAGCTGACCGCATCAGGTCGGCCGTCTCTTCATGCGCCATCGGGAATCGTCCCGAGCAACCGAAGGAGACAGAACCATGGCCACCACAATCGCAACTCTGACGCAGAAGACCGACGGCATCCTCGAGGGAGTCTTTGCCACCATCCGGGTCAACGCCCCGATCGCCATCATCCCGAACGCAAACAAGTCGAGCGAAGACGCCCCCGACTACCGCGTCATCCACCGCAAGACCGGCTTCGATATCGGTGCGGGTTGGAACCGCATCGCCCGCCAGACCGGCGAGGAATATCTGGCGGTGAAGCTGGAGGCTCCCGAGATCGGCGTAATCTTCGGCAACCTCGCCCCGGCGCCCGGCGGTGATCCGAGCAAGAAGGTGATCCTCTGGAACAATCCGAACTGACGAGGCAAGCGAGCGGCCCCGAGCAATCGGGGCCGGTTTCGCCGTTACTCGGCCCCGCAACATTGAGAGCACCAGCAAGCATCGAGCCCGCATTTGCTCCTCCTGCCGTGCCCCACGAGACGGAAGCCTGTCTGCTCAGATACCCAAATCTGCCATGAGAGCTCGCGCTGCCTCAAGGACGGCGGCCCCTCCAATTTTTCCGCCGAACCGCTGGAGCGGCCCAATGAAAAAATCGGCTCCTCCGCGCGCCGGCTCCGCCGGTCGCTGACGCGATCCTTGACCCGGCCCGATCCTCACGACCCTCCGCGTCATCTTTCACATCTGTCCAAGGAGATGACGACGATGACGATCACCCTCGAAATCCACATCGAACAGTTGCGCCGGGAACTCAAGAATGCCGATCCGGCCGAACGCCGCAAGATCGTAGCGGAGCTGGAAATGGCTGAGGCCGAACTGGCGGCAGCGATCGCCCAACAGGAGCGGGTTATCGACGCCGCGCCGCCCTTCTGAGGGGGCGTTTGCCATGTCGTCAAGCCTGGCCGGCCGGATCGACCGGCAGGCCAGGCTCGTCACAGATCGATAGGCTTGTCCAAACGTGCTGGCGGCCCCTCAAGGGATCGTCCTGACGAAGCGATTGGCCTCCGCCGCCTCGTTCATGTCCTTTCGCCGGAAGTAGATCGCGCGCCCGCAGCGAATTGGGCTGTGGCCCTGGACGATGATGATCTGCTCGTCCTTGCGCATCGACTGCGTGATCTCGTGCGGCATGATCAGCGGCCGGCGCTGGAAGTTTACGTTCTCCGATTTGCGCGATGCGTAATTCGTATCCCAGCCGATGTTGCGGGAGGTTCCCTTCACCTCGACGGTCATCTCTCCGCATTGCGCCGAGACATTGCGAGCTGTGTCGAGGGCCTTGATTGCGGCATAGCTCGTAAAGGCGCAGCCATCGATCCACGATACCGCGCCGTCCTTCCCGAAATGTCGCTCCAACTGGCCGACGGATTGGTACATCAGCATCATGCTGATGCCGTATTTGCGGCCGCGATCGCGCGCCTCCTCCAGCTCGCGCATGTAGCCCAGAAGATCCACCTCATCGAGCATGAATAACGCCCGGCGCTGGAAGGTACCATCGGCTTGCAACATGGCGTTGATCAGCGACCCGATGATGACGCGACCAATCCCCGGATAGGAGCGCAGGATAGATGCCGGGATGTTCAGGAACACGTCCTTCTTGCCCGAGGCGATATCGCTTGACTTGAACGCATTGCCGCAAACGAGCGCGGCATAACTGTCGAGCGACAGCCACTGTGTATCTTTCGACGCCGTCGAGTAGACGCCCGAAAATGTCTGCTCGGTCATGTTGGTGAAGACGCCGAGCGTTTCGCGGATGAAGGCGGACGCGGAGTGCTTCTGAATGTCGCGCAGCATCGCCAGAACTGAGGGCTCCGGCTCGGATACGATCTGCCGGAGGCTGCGCAAGGTTCGCCGTCCCTCGTATTCGGGAGAGAGCATGACATGTGCGAGCAGGCCGGTCAGGAGATTGTGCGCCTGGTTCTGGAAGTAGGATCCGGTCGAGCTTTCGAACCGCACACTCTCCGATAGAAGCACATGGGCAATACCGACGATGTGCTCTTCCTTCTGCTTTGATGTCTGGATGCCGTCGAGCACGTTGAAGCCCATGATCGGGTTCGTCGGATCGAGCACCATCACCTCGCGCCCCAGGACGCGGGTGCGATGCTCAACCACCATCGGCGCGACCTCGGTTGACGGATCGAGGCAGATCAGCGGCCCGGTATAACGTAGTGCTGTCGGCACGATATTGCTGGTGGTCTTGTATCCACCCGACCCAGCGAAGAAGAGCATATGGGTGGAATCGAAATCTTGGCTGTAGGTCAGCAGCGTGGCCTTGCCGCCTTGCCCCCACGTGGCCCGATCGTTTGGATCGAAGGGCAGGCCATGGACGACGTCCTTGTCGACGCGGTAACGCTCGCCGACGACAATCTCGCCGGCCGGCGGAAACAGTCTTCCCGCCGCTGACATCGGCAGCCAGTCCGCGTCCCCGAAGGTTCCGCGCCTGGCGCGCCTTACCGGTTCGGGGACCACGGTGGACATCCGCGCGGCCACGGTCACGGCCATGAAGCCGACGACTGCGCCGACGACCACGACCATGTCGAGATAGGACAGCGCCACATCCCATGATAGCGCACCGCTTTCCACGGATGGGGAAAGCCGACCGAATTCACGCAGGGCGTAGAAGCCGGCAACTGCCAAAAAACAAGCGAGGTTCGCCATGGCTATCGGCGCTCGCCGGTGCGGCGGCAAGGCCCAAACGGTCAACAGGCCGGCGAGCGGCCCAAGCAGTAACGCTGGGAGCGGCGAGGCTCTTAGAAACCAGTATGCCGCCTTCCCGGACAGTCCGGCGGCAATCACCGGCCAGCGCTCGCAGACAACATAAACCGCAAAGGCGGTGATTACGAGCGGTACTAGAGCGAGCAGCAAGCTCGGATGCGATTTTGCCTTTAATGCCATTCCGCAGTCTCCAGGGTTCGCGTTTCAGCCGCACCCGGCAACGGTGCCTTGAACGCACCTTCGCCAATGTCGCATAAGCGCCGATGTTCTGATGAGCCTGGAGCAACTCTTGCCAATTCGAGGAGACCGCCGAGCAGAAACGCCCGATCGGCCTTCGAGAGCCCGGCGCGAACGACGATGCCACCGAGCAAAAATTTCTCGCGGGCCCCGCGCTTGCGTTCAGCCGTCATGAGAAACCTCCGCCGCCGTTCTAGGCTCGCCATCTGCCGGTCGACGCGAAGAAGCGTATGCGTGAGCCAACCCATTCTTCTCGCCCTTGCGAAATCGGGCGGCGATCTCTTCCAAGATGCGATCGACCTCCTCGTCGGCGATCTCCATTTCCGCTAGCCCGGATTTCGTTGCCGCGCGCGCAAAGCGCTCTGCGGACTTTGCGATCATCGAACGTCTGCGCTCGCGTAGCTTCTCGATCTGGGCGTCGATGTCGTTGATCGATGATTTTGCGGCCATTCCGGCGTCCTTCCCTTGTTGGAGAAAATCTCTGACGATGCTGATTATACTATCTGTTTTACGATAGTAAAATAGGCTAAGTGCATTCCCCGAAAAGCTTGCAGCCGGAGTTTCGTTGGCCGTCTTGCGGAGAAGCGACATCGGCCTTCGCAGTCCGATCGGTTTTGAGGGCGCAATATACGTCGCTGTCGCGACGTGCTCGCAGAGATCAGGAGACGGTCGTGGCGATCATGTTCGTCAGAGCGCAGGTGATTGGCAGGGGAACGGGACGCAGCATCGTCTCGGCCGCTGCCTATCGCCATCGCGCCCAGATGACGGACGAACAGGCTGGGACATCCTTCAGCTACCGCGGCGGCGCGTTGGAGCTAGTGCACGAGGAGCTGGCCCTGCCGGACCAGATCCCCGCGTGGCTGAAGATGGCCACCGAAGGACAATCCGTCGTCAAGGCAAGCGAGGCCCTCTGGAATGCCCTCGACGCCTTTGAGATTCGAGTGGATGCACAGCTTGCCCGCGAGCTCATCATCGCGCTGCCGGAGGAACTGACGCGGGAAGAGAACATCGCCCTCGTCCGGGAATTCGTCAGGGACAACCTGACGTCCAAGGGCATGATCGCCGACTGGGTCTATCACGACAAGGACGGCAATCCGCACATCCACCTGATGACGGCGCTCAGGCCCCTGACGGAAGAGGGATTCGGGCGAAAGAAGGTGCCGGTGCTCGGCGATCACGGGGAGCCGTTGCGTGTCGTCACACCGAACAGGCCGAACGGCAAAATCGTCTACAAGCTCTGGGCCGGCGACAAGGAAACCATGAAAGCATGGAAGGTCGCGTGGGCGGAAACGGTCAACCGTCACCTGGCGCTGGCCGGCCACGAGATCCGACTCGATGGCCGCTCCTATGCTGAGCAAGGCCTCGATGGGATCGCGCAGAAACACCTCGGCCCGGAAAAGGCGGCGCTTGCACGCAAAGGTGTCGAGGTGCATTTCGCGCCCGCCGATCTGGCGCGGCAGCAGGAGATGGCCGACCGGCTGCTTGCCGATCCTGCGCTCCTCCTCAAACAACTCGGCAATGAGCGCTCCACCTTCGATGAGAAGGACATCGCCAAGGCGCTGCATCGTTATGTCGACGATCCCACGGATTTCGTGAACATTCGCGCAAGGTTGATGGTCTCCGACGAACTTGTTCTGTTGAAACCGCAGCAGGTGGACCCACAAACCGGCAAGGTAACGGGGCCGGCAGTCTTTACGACGCGAGCGATCCTGCGCATCGAGTATGATATGGCGCAGTCGGCGGAAGTCCTGTCGCAGCGCAAGGGCTTCGGTATCATCGATGCGAAGATTGCGGCGGCTGTTCGAAGCGTCGAAACGACCGATCCGGAAAAGTCCTTCAAGCTCGATGCGGAACAGGTCGATGCGGTACGTCTTGTCACGAGCGATAATGCCAT
The DNA here is from genome assembly GCF_900103045.1 of Ensifer sp. YR511. Classification (NCBI taxonomy): domain Bacteria; kingdom Pseudomonadati; phylum Pseudomonadota; class Alphaproteobacteria; order Hyphomicrobiales; family Rhizobiaceae; genus Ensifer; species Ensifer sp. YR511. Next base: position 79,597 of record NZ_FNGR01000027.1, on the reverse strand, counting down.
CGCGGTGATCGTCGGGCTTGCCGGCGCCGGGAAGTCGACGCTGCTTTCGGCTGCCCGCGTCGCGTGGGAAAGTGATGGGCGACGGGTGATCGGCGCGGCCCTTGCCGGCAAGGCCGCTGAAGGGTTGGAGGAGAGTTCCGGGATCCGGTCGCGCACGTTGGCCTCCTGGGAGCTTGCCTGGACCGGGGGGCGCGAAACACTTCAGCGCGGCGATGTGCTGGTCATCGACGAGGCTGGCATGGTGTCGTCGCGGCAGATGGCGCGTGTCCTCAAAGCCGTGGAGGACGCAGGCGCAAAAGCGGTGCTGGTCGGCGACGCGATGCAGCTGCAGCCGATCCAGGCGGGTGCGGCGTTCCGGGCAATTGCCGAACGGATTGGCTTTGCGGAGCTCGCCGCGGTGCGGCGGCAGAGGGATGCCTGGGCCCGCGACGCATCCGGTCTCTTCGCGCGCGGCAAGGTTGAAGAGGGCCTCGATGCCTATGCGCAGAGGGGCCACATTGTCGAGACCGAAACCCAGGATGAGATCATCAACCGCATCGTTACCGATTGGGCTGATGCTCGCAATGACCTGCTTCAGAGATCTGCCGTGGGCGAGTATGCGGGGCGTCTTCGCGGCGACGAACTGCTAGTGCTTGCGCACACCAACGATGACGTTAGGAAGCTGAATGAGGCTCTGCGCAGGGTTATGATCGAAGCGGGCGCGCTGACAGCTGCGCGCCAATTCCGGACGGCACGTGGACTTCGTGAGTTTGCCACGGGCGACCGGATCATTTTCCTCGAAAACGCCCGCTTCCTTGAACCGCGGGCAGAGCTGCTTGGTCCCCAATGTGTGAAGAACGGCATGCTTGGCACGGTCGTTTCGTCCGACGCCAAACACGCAGACGCGGTGCTGACGGTGCATCTCGACAGTGGCCGCGACGTCGTGATCAGCGAGGACAGCTACAACAATGTCGATCACGGCTATGCTGCGACCATCCACAAATCTCAAGGCTCGACCGTCGACCGGACCTTCGTGCTCGCCACCGGAATGATGGATCAGCATTTGACCTATGTGGCGATGACCAGGCATCGTGAACGCGCCGATCTCTACGCTGCACGCGAGAATTTTAGGCCGAACCCGCAATGGAGGCGTAGCGCACGCGTCGACCATGCAGCCGGCGTCACCGGTGAATTGGTGGACATCGGGTTGGCCAAGTTCCGGCCGGAAGGTGATGATGCCAAAAAAAGCCCCTACGCCGACGTGAGGACGGACGACGGAACCGTTCATCGAGTTTGGGGCGTGAGCTTGCCGAAGGCACTTGAGGAAGGTGGAATTTCGATAGGCGACACTGTGACGCTCCGCAAGGATGGTGTCGAAACGGTCACGATAAAGGTGGCCGTTACTGATGAAAAGACCGGCAAGAAGCGTGACGAGGAACGTCAGGTCGACCGCAACGTATGGACGGGGACCCAAGTCGAAACTGTCGCCGCGCGTAAGGAAAGGATCGAGCGCGAAGACCATCGGCCGCGTGTGTTCAAACAGCTTGTTGATCGCCTTGAGCGATCCGGCGCCAAAACGACCACGCTCGATTTCGACAACGAGAAAACCTACCGGGATCATGTCCGTGATTTTGCCGGGCGGCGCGGCATCGAGACGCTCGCCCGGGTCATTGCAGAATTAGAGGAGGGCGCGGCGCGACGGTCGGCGTGGCTTGCTGAGAAGCGGGCGCAGTTGGCGAGGCTCTGGGAGCGGGCGAGCATTGCGCTCGATTTTGCGATTGAACGGGACCGGAGCGTCTCGTACAGCGAGGAACGCAGAGACTCGTTGGCCGCTGGCACGCCGTTGGACGGAAATTACTTGATCCCAGCCGCCTCCGAATTCCCCCGCGCCGTCGAAGAGGATGCTCGTCTCGCGCAGCTCTCCTCGGAACGGTGGAGGGAGCGGGAGGAAATACTGCGACCATTGCTGAAGAAAATCTATCGCGACCCGGATCGCGCGCTGTCGGCGCTCAACACTCTGGCGTCGGGCGCAGGTGTTGAGCCGCGCAAGATGGCCGAGGATCTCCGCCTTGCGCCCGAACGCCTTGGCCGATTGCGCGGCTCTGACCTCATGATAGATGGCCGTGCCGCCCGCGAAGAGCGCAGCGCGGCCATCGCCGTCTTATCGGAATTGCTGCCTTTGGCGCGCGCGCATGCAACCGAGTTCCGCAGGCAGGCGGAGCGCTTTTCCAGCCGCGAGCAGCAGCGGCGCGCTCATATGTCATTGTCTATTCCCGCGCTTTCGAAACAGGCGATGGCGCGACTCGTAGAAGTCGAGGCGGTCCGGGAGTGGGGCGGGGCCGATGCCTACAAGACTGCCTTCGCCTATGCCGCTAAGGACTATTTGCTTGTTCAGGAGGTCAAGGCCGTCAACGAGGCGTTGACCACACGCTTTGGCTGGTCTGCTTTTACCACAAAGGCCGATCTGATCGCAGAGCGAAATGTTGCCGAGCGCATGCCGGAAAATCTCGCCAATGACCACCGTGAAAAGCTAGTTCGCCTGTTCGAGGTGATCAGGCGTTTCGGCGAAGAGCAGCGTCTCGCAGAAAAGCAGGATCTCTCGAAAATCGTCGCAGGCGCAAGTGTCGAGCCCGGAAAGGAGGCTGTGGCTGTGTTGCCCATGCTTGCTGCCGTTACGGAATTCAAGACGCCGATTGCCGATGAAGCACGGGAAAGGGCGCTTGCCGTTCCCCATTACAAGCATCGTCGCGCCGCCCTCGTGAGTGCGGCGACGCGCATCTGGCGCGATCCGGCTGGCGCAGTCGCCAAGATCGAGGCGCTTGCCGCAAAGGGCTTTGCAGGCGAGCGGATTGCCGCAGCCGTCAGCAACGATCCAGCCGCCTACGGCGCGTTGCGTGGCTCCGACCGCATCATGGAGAAGCTGCTTGCTGCCGGACGGGAGCGGAAAGACGCGCTTCAGGCTGTGTCAGAAGCTGCAGGCTATGTTCGTTCCCTCGGCGCGGCTTATGCCACCGCGTTAGAGGCTGAAACCCAAGCTGTCGCCGGAGAGCGCCGGCGTATGGCGGTCGCCATTCCCGGCCTGTCGCAGAAGGCTGAGGATGCGCTGCGGCAGTTGGCGGCGGAAATGAAGAAGAAGGGGGGCAAGCTCGAAGCCGCCGCGGGTCTGCTCGATCAGCGCGTCGCCCAAGAATTCATCGCCGTTAGTCGGGCGCTCGATGAGCGCTTCGGTCGCGACGCCGTCCTGCGAGGGGAGGAGGACGCCATCAACCGTGTGTCGCCAGCGCAGCGCCGCGCTTTCGAGGGAATGCGGGATCGGCTAAAGGTGTTGCAGCAGACTGTCCGATTGCAACGCAGCCAGGAGACCGTTTCGGAGCGTCAGCGGCGCTTCCACGAACCCGTCCGCGGTATTACCAGGGAGCATTGAAGAAAGCACACCGCTTACGAATGGTCATCCGGACCTAGATAGCCATCGAGACGTCGTCAGGAATCAGATCGCCCTGGCCAGCGTTACGGCAATGTTGAACAGATGTCCAAGCCCGCCTTGCACGGCGTCTGCGTGGTTTAAAGTTTGCGGCACAGGGGGGCAGCGATCTTTAGTTCAACTGCAACGGACCGGCTATGGCGCGCCTTTATTGCGTGCGGCGGCCGCCATCTTGCGATCTTTGTGCACATCGGCCCATTGCAAAGGAACACGATCTTTTTCAGCCGGGCCATCGTCCGAGTATACGAAGGATCGTTCCGAATTGCTGAACATGTCTTGCCACTGAGTTGGGAGTGGTGATGCCGCCGGCAGAAGTCACCACAGACGGCTAATCTCCGGGAGCGTATCGAAAATTTCGTCCGCTGAAATCAGTGGGATTCCAAGAGCGAGCGTGGTCGCCGCCAGCAATCGGTCGAATGGGTCGCGGTGCTCCCAGGCGAGAGTTGCCCCTTTCAAACAGACTTCCGGCACCAAAGCCGCAACTCTGCCACCCTGTTCAGCCAACAAGCTCGGTAACTCATTGATGAACGGTTCCATCTCCGGCCACTTGCCGATACGAACTTTCTGCCCGATTTCGAAGAAACTGATGGGACTGACAAAAACGCTGTCAGCCTCCGTGATGAGAGCGGTTGCCTTGGTGGACAAGCGCATGTCGCCCGTTAATGACCATGCCCAAGCATGGGTATCGAGAAGCACAGCTGTCACACCGCGCCTTCCCAAAGAGCGAGCTCATCTTCACTCATAGGCTTAAAGAAATCCGGTCCCTGCCCAGCGACCTTGCCCTTCAGCAGCCCGACAGTGAACTTGCTTTGTGGAATAGCAACGATCCGAGCGACAGGGGTCTTGCCCTTCGCGATGACAACTTCCTCGCCAGCCTTTGCTGCCTCGATGAGTTTTGACAGATTCGTTTTGGCGTTATGGATTGTAACCTGCATGGGAACCCTTTTTAGCTAACTTAGCTATATTTAGTGCTTTTCCCTCTGAGAATCCAGTCTTATCGCGTGGGAGCGCGAGCGTGGGGTACGAATACCGCCGGAAAGGCTATGCGGAAAAGGGCGCTTTGCGAGGCCTGCAAACCTGTGCGGGAAAAACAGCTGAACAACCATGCTGAGCGACTGGAAGGCACCAGGAAAGTCCAGGGTACGATTCAACGTGCTCACCTGAAAACTTCGCGACGCCGCACAGACTTCCCAGCAGAAGTGTCCGGATACCATAGAAGGTGATGGTGTCCTGCGCGTCGATCCGGAAATGCAGGCCCTCATCTGTCGGCCTCAGGACAGCGCGTGCGTCACCGAAGTCGAGCACTCGATCGACGCCCGTGGTGCCGATTGAGCGGCAATAGTCGCCATACCGGGCGCAGACCTGTTGGGTGACTTGTACTGCGTGGTGGACCGGCACGAACGCCTCGGCGGTATGCTTGTACATCGAAACTCCTTGCTGCCAATCCGCGCCATTGGTGCTTCTATTTCCCCTCGGCGGCTCCGCCGCTGCACATTCGTGGCACAACATCTATTCCGGTGTTTGCGATACAGTTCGCTCGGCATCAAACAACTCATGCGTGCGATATTCATGCACGCTTTGGTCGAGCGCTCGACTGCTAATTCTATTAGTCGCCTGAGCGCCGAAACTCGTGTCCACTGGTCTGAAGCAGGGCTTCTTCGGAGAATGGAGATGGAGATACTAGCTGTGCCGGCCGCAGCGCGCGGAGAATTTGCTGACTTGATCGACTCGATGCATCGGCTGCGTGCGCGAGTCTTTGGCGACAGGCTGGACTGGGATGTAGACATAAGGGACGATCGTGAGGCCGATGCTTACGATCAATTCAATCCGACCTATATTCTGGCCGTTTCTACAACTGGTGCAGTGGCGGGCTGCGTGAGGCTTCTCCCGGCTACCGGACCGACGATGCTCGCCGATACCTTTCCGCAGCTCCTCTCATCGCGACGGCTCGACGCTCATGCAGGCATGGTCGAAAGCTCGCGCTTTTGCGTCGACACGGCGCTCGACGAGGGCAGGACGCTGGGAGTTCTCCACAGGACGACGCTTATAATGTTCGCCGGCATAATCGAGTGGTCCATGGCGAACGGCTATTATGAGATCGTCACGGCAACTGACTTGCGTTTCGAACGCATTTTGAAACGCGCCGGCTGGCCAATGCAACGCATTGGTCGGCCGTGTCCCATTGGCAGCACGATGGCTGTAGCCGGCGTTCTTCCTGCCGACGCCGCGAGCCTTAATCGGATTCGCACTGCTGCCTTTCCCCAGGGACACGCTTGCGCCACAACTCCGCTGCTTGAGGCGGCACGGCGTCTAGCCGCGTCTTCAGCCGATTGCGCGCAATCGGCCACACCGCCCGCAGAGAACGATACAGGTCCTCACGAGGGACCAGATGACAACTGACGCTGCACTAAAGAGGAGAGGTCTTTGAATTCCGCGCGACCGCAGATCCTGATCGGTTCGACCGATGCGGATTATTATCTGCTGCTCGTCCATATCCTGGAAAGCGAGGGGTATCAGGTGATTCTTGGTTCCGGGGTCGAGGAGATCGTCCATTTTGCAGGCGAGGGTGTCGGAGCCATCCTCCTTGATTGTCGACCGGGAGAAGATTGGGCGTCCGCAGCCTGTGTGAAACTAAAGCAGGAGCCGCGGACATTCGGGATCACGACGGTCGGACTAATTGGACCTGGTGCGGAAAGTCGCTTTATCGATCTGCTGAAGGCCGGTATTGACGAGAATTTCGTAAGACCGATAGCTCCCTCCAAGCTGCTCAGCTTCCTTCGCGACCGTACCCTCCTCCCACACGCGTCGGGTCCAATGGCGGGCGACGGTCATATCCTCGCCTATGCAGGAATTGAACTGAATACCAACAGGCACAGCGTCAGGTGTTTCGGCACCAACGTGCACTTGGGACCGATCGAATTCCGGTTGCTTCAGTTCCTGATGGAGAGGCGCGAGCAAGCATGTAGCCGCGTACAACTCATCGAAGCTGGTTGGCCCGAGCGTCGTTTCGTTGACGCTAAGACGGTCAATGTCCATATCGGTCGACTTCGCAAGGCGCTTAGCGCGGCCGGTGGCGCTGATCTCATCCGAACGGTTCGATCGTCCGGCTACATGCTCGATGGTTCCAGTCAGGAGCAATCGCAGCCCAAGGAGCATCGGCCGAGCGAAGCGAGCGGCGACTAGGACAGCATTCCGGTTGTCGAAAAGGAGTAGCTGGCATGGATCTCGTAATCCGAAATGGAGGTCTCATCACCGGCGACGGCAAGACGTTTCACAAGCAGGCTGCCGTGTATGTCCGGAGGGGAAGGATCGTCGATATCAACACCGCGGAGTCGGCCGCAGGCGCTGAAATCACGGCGCGCGAAACCATCGATGCAGCCGGGGGCATCGTGATGCCGGGCATTATCAATGCACACGCGCACGGATGTATTCGGGGGCCTTCCATGCCGAGTGGCTCGAAGCCAATTGAAGGCGAAGATGTTGCCTATTTCCGAAACCGCCATCTCCTCCAGGGAACAACGACCCTTCTCAACGTCTGCGGCCTAGCCATGGCGGACGAAATAGATGTCGACGAGGCGGAACCTCATAGCATGGATATCCGCGTTTCCACGGCTCACACTCCCAAAAACATTGAGGCGGCGCTAGTGGTCGATGGCAAGGGACTTTCAATACGGCACCTGCGCGCGACGATAGATGACCTGTTGGCCTCCGGCGCAGTCGCGCTTGGCGAGGCGGGCGGCGGGCAGACACTGGGTGGTGGCGCGCAAGAATACAGGTTCATCCCGCAAGCGTTCCAGCAGGCGTTCGGAGTCGAGGTGACCCCCGCTGCTGCGAGGCGTTTGAAGAACGCCGTCCTTGGCCGCTATCTCGATCCGGTGGACGGCCTGTCGAATTCGAAACTAACCGACGAGCTGGACCATTGCGGTCTTTCCGGGGGCATCGAAGCGGATCGCGTTCGCGACATCATTATGCAATCGGTGATGCCTTCGGTTGCCCTCTCGCTGGCCGGATTCGATGAAATCGCCCGCGAAGCCGAGCGGGTCGGATATCCCGCGATCTTCCACAATGCGGCACCATCGGCGAAGCGTCTGATTGCCGCGGTCGAGAAGCACCCGAAAGCACGTCTCGTCGCCGGTCATAGCAATCACCCGAGCTTTCTCCCGGAGGAGGCAGTCTCGATTGCCCAGAACCTGAGTGGAAAAGGAGCTATCATCGATGTTTCGACATTGGATTGTATCGGGACGCGCTGGCGCAACGATCCCTCCAACCTCGACGCACTGATCGATGCGGGCTGTGTCGATACGATTTCGACCGATTTTGCCGGCGGGCATTGGGATGGAATTCTTGAATCGATCCAGCGAATGGTCAGAAAGAAGCAATTGTCTGCGGCGGAAGCGGTTGCCCTTGCGACAGGGAATGTCGCGCGCGTCTTCAATCAAATGGCCGGTGACCGTGGGCTGATTGAAAAAGGCAAGCGCGCAGACCTGATCGTTGTCGACCACGTTAATCTGAGCCGGGTCAGGCATGTCGTGATAGCGGGCCGGATAGTCGTCAGGAATGGCCGGCTTATCTGACGCCGTCAGCCGGAACTGACTCTCGCGGCGACTCCGACAGTGTCTGCCTGCGGCGGCAGTTGTGAGATATCGGCGACGGATACGATCCGATTGACACAGAGCGCAGCGGTCGAGGCTTCAGTCGATCAATCGCATGCTCAGGCGCTTGAGGAGGGGAACAGCATCTCCTTTTTTAAGTGCTTCAAAAGCCTGCAGGACGGTATTTTGTGCCTTGGGAGAAAACTTGCCCCGCGTCGCTACGGAGAACTTATCGATGAGATCGTCCCATGCGAAGGGGCGCGCCTTGTCGCCTCGGGGCGAGGTCACCTCGGAGGTGATCAATCTGCCGTCGATCATTTGCAGGCATACCTGGGCAAGGGTCTCAGTTGGAAAACGGGCATCGATCTCACGATTGACTGAGACACGAACCTTGCGGGCGAATTCGATGAGGTCCGGCCTCCCCAACTGCGCACTACCGACCGGCGCCAGCGCCGCAGGTCCATCGACAACAGCAACCGCCATGCAATAAGGCAGACTGTATTGGATGTCCGTCAATGTATCGGGAGACACGGTGTTTGAAAGTCGGAGAGCCCATTGAAAGGTCTGTACTTCGATTGATACGATTTGTTCGGTCGTGATGCCAGCACCTACCGAAAGCGCCGCGAAGGCATCAAGAGCAGGATGGATGTAGCGGCAGCAGGAATAGGGTTTGAAATAGACCCTCGAGATCTCAGTTGGATCACCCAAGTCCGCTATGATGCTCGGCCGGTCGAAGTGCGACGCATGATCGAGCAGATCCTGCGGCCCGGTAAATCCCCGCTCCGCAAGACGCAAGGCGGTCAGGCCCGTCAGGACACTCCAGGGAATACCCTCCTTGACGTCGTTCCCGGTGAGATTGGCATAGCCGGAGCTGCCGTTTGCCTCCTGGTTTGGCGCGAGGACCCCGGCTACAGCGAGTGCGTGTGCGAGCGCCGGGGGATCGGTTCTGTAGAGGCGGCCGGCCGTGGCCGCGGCAGCATAGCCGGTCCAACGTCCCGATTGTCGGCTTTTGATAGCTTGCGGGTTCTGCGCCACCGCGATGCGAATTCCGGTCTCGTATCCGAGAGCGATTGCGGTCAGGAGATCATCGGCGGATGAACCATTCGTAGATGCCACGGAGAGTGCTACGGGTATCACAGCCGCACCGGGATGACCGCGCGCGGCGCGATGGCCGTCATCGAAATCGAGTGCGGAGGCTGAGGCAGCGTTACAGACTGCCGCAGCAGTGACCCCGAGACATTCACCCGTAAACCAGACTGAAGCCTGGCCGCTTCCAAAGTCTTGCCGGGCGACCGCGCGCATTGCGCGGGCACTCGGAACATCGCAGCCGACGACGTAAGCGGTGACTGCATCCACAATACAGCAAGTGGCACTTAGCCTCAGATCGGGCGGCAGAGCGTCGGAAGGATAATTCGCCAGATAATCTGCAAGGATCTCGGTGACATACATCTGCCCTCTCCGTAAAGCTTAGGCTGCCTGGCGTCAGTTCGTGCTAGATGAGTGGACGGATGAAGCCGCGCCCCCATCTGGCGAGAACCAGGTTTCGTAAACATGAGCGGCGACGTACAGATCCAGCATGGGTAACCCGACGCACGTGATGAGGATCGGTAATTCCGATCCGCCGCCCGCGTCACAGAAATCCTTTAAGTTCATGACACCGAGCGCTGGGCCAAGCTGCTCCAATGTCGATCCCTTGCGTGAGAAGTAGAGCGCCAGGCTTTGCGAGTTTCGCCGCGACACCATCGAAACGTCATCACAGAGCGTCAGTCCCGACCGAAGAACTTTTTGGATATGGCCGGATGGAGCCTCGTCTCCCCCAAGATGCAGAACAACGGCGTTTGGGCAAACCTCTTCGCTCTCAAACACCGGTGCGCTGGCATTGGTAGCGGTGATGACAAACCGGCAATCACGCAGCCTTTTATTATCCGCGACAGCCTCAAGCCGAATTCGAGGTGACTGTCTGTGTCTTTTAACGAGTTGGCGCGCGGAAGCGCCTGAGCGGCTGCGCACGAATATCTTCGAGACGATGCCGGCTCCGAAATGATCGAGCACTCTAATGATCTGCTCGGCAATGGGGCCTGCTCCAAAGAGGAAAACAGAGAGTTCTTCTGTTTTGGGGAAGAAAAGTTCAAGCGCCATTGAGGCATAGGTTGCCGTTCTTGCGGCAGAGATATCGGTTCCGTCCATCACGCAAAGCGGGCGCAGCGTGAAGCTGTCTAGCAGCAGGATCGTCGACGTCGAACGCGGCTGACCCAGTCGACGGTTTATCGCATTGGCACCGACCACCTTCACGGCCGCATATCTGGCCCCGACGCTGGAAAGCGCAGAGAGCTTCCAGCCCAATCGCTCGCCTTGCAACGTATCCCGGTAAGCTTCAAACTGGGGTTGGTTCCATAAGGCGGCTTCGGGAAAGGACAAAACAGATTTGAGACCATGGGCTTGGCCCAAGCGGATGTCGGACCAAGCTGCCCTGGCGGCATCGTGGAGCGCGGAGGCCTCGAGACGGACGCCGAGGCGCTTCATTTCCGCAAGTGAAATGTATCTGGGTGTGCTCTCCATCACCGTTCTCCGTGGAATTGTCGACGTCATGCGACCGGGAGCAATTTCACATCTGGAACGGAGGGATTAAAGGAAAGGTTCGGATACATTTTTGTCGTCTTTAAATGAACGACTTCCGCCGCTGAGGCGCTACTGAGTAGCAACTTAGGCTCAAAGAAGATAAGCCGATGAGTGTGAAATCGTCGATCTCGTTGACCGAGCAGCAGGATTCGTTTGCCCGTTCGCTGGTGGAGAGCGGTCGGTATTCCAGCATGAGTTCTGTTCTTCAACATGGCCTGGAACTGCTACGCCAAAAGACCAAATCTGAGGCCGTCGAAACCGCAGCGCTCCGCGAATTGGTCCAGCAGCGATTGAACGGGCCAATGATTTCTGCGACGGAAATAGAAAGCGGCGTCGCGGCAATGATCGAGCGAAAGCGACGGGTTGTTCGTGTGGACTCTTGAATATTCTGAGGATGCCGAACGCGATTTCGAGTTGGTCTTCGATCATCTGTTCGACGCCTATGTCGAACTTGGGGATGCGCCTGACAGGCGGTGGAGCGCACTGCTAAACGGATCCGCAAAGTGCATGTCGAGGTCGATCGTCTCGTCGATAAGCCCTACGGGGTGCGCCCCGATATTCATCCCGGGATCCGGTTTCTACGGCGGGACAAGGCGGCTATTTGGTTTCTACCGGTGGAACATAGCCGCGCAATCGTTGTCGCGGCAATTTTCTACGGCGCGTAGGACCACATCAGAAATATGCTCGCACTTATGCTGGCGGGTTAAGATTCTTACAGCCCCGAGGCCCTCCTCAGATTGACCCTAAATCGGTCGCGTCGGCGGTGGTAGCTGCGGTTCTGCACGTGGGGCTCGTCGACGTCGGCCGTGGAGGGCAAGCCGGCGCGCAGCGAATGACTAGAGAATTTGGCTGCCCGCACGTCTTCGCTGAGGTCGCTATGCAGGCCAGGGGGAAGGACCGTGGGGACGCCCGTCCCCAAGGTGTTGATCTGCGGTTGCAGACTTAGCTTGCGAACAAAATGTGTCATGTCGGTCTATGCCGGTATCAGCTGACCAATACGCGAAGGAGCGTCCGGAGCGATCCCGCCTTATCCAGCGCGTACACGTTATCAATGGCTTCGCAAGCACCGCTGTCTCCCACGACCGGACTCGCAAGTCGCAAGAACTTACCCTCGAGAGCTGATTTCGGCATGGGGTTACTTGCCTCTCCCTCCGCAACGTCCACGTGCCTTTCGAAGCTTTGCCCGTCGCGCAACTGTAACCAAGCGCTTGCGGCGTGAGCGCCTCGAGGCGAGGCGTGGCTGGTATGTGGCCTGAGCTCGATACTGTCTTGAAACCGCCCGGCGATCTCGTCATGAAGCCAATCCTCCACGAACCAGTCGGGGCCGGGCTCGACGCCGAATACGGCCATGGCTATGGCGTGCGGTGCGCTGAACTGTGCTGCCCACATGTCCCGTGGACGCACTTTGCTAAATGGCGGTTCGCACACGATCGGAGGCGCGGTCACGATCAGCTTGGCATGCAATCCGTCGGCAGGATCAATGCCGGCCATACGGATGACGTCGCGGCTGGCCTGGACACTGCTTAGGATAAGTCGGCAGCAACTGAATGGCTTGAAGCCAACCCGAAGAATTTCGTAGGCGGCCCCCAAACCTTTGGTCAGTTTATCGAAACGGCACTCGTCGGCGCCCGCCATCCGCCAGAAACCTGTCTCACCCTCGAAGACATCCAAAGGCCCCTCGTAGCCGGCAGCGGCAAGGCGTGCGGCCAAGACTCCCATTTGCGCGGCCATGCCGAAGTTGTTCTTCGCCATCGAAGGCGCGTCTCCGTAGACGGTCTTCATGACGGACGCTACTGGCGCATTCGCAGCAGCGATCGCGATGGCATGCGCTGCTCGTCCGGCGTCGAGACGCATGAGTCTCGCGGCCGCTGCTGCTGCACCGAATATCTGCCAAGTCCCATGGCCGTGAATCGCCTTTCTGGGCTGAACGTGAGCCAGTGAGATGCCAACGCGGCAACTCACCTCATAGCCGATGATCACGGCCCCGAGGAATTCTGTGCCTGAAGACTTCGTGTGCTCAGCGACCGATAAGGCTGCCGCAATCACGGTGGCTCCGGGATGGCCCTTCTCGTAGATGTCGTCGAAGTCGAGCGCATTGATCAAAGTTGCCTTGACGAAGGCGGCAGCCGCCGGTTCGGCACAGCCACTGACAGGTCCGCCGGAGGAGGGTGCGACCTGGCTGTCCACCCGTAGGTTTCTCAGCATTCCAGCCGTGGGCAGCTGGCGCCCACCGAACAAGCAGCCAAGGGAGTCCAGAAGGCAAAGCTTGCTCTTGTCGAAAACGTCGCTCGGAACACGAGCGAGTGCTTCCTCGGCGATATAGCTGCCGAGCGTTTGCGTGATGAAAGCGGTCATATCGGTGTCCGATTACCCGACGATGGCGATTGGCGGTCCATTTTCAGGTGCGCGTTGTCTACGTGCTACTATAAGAAATTGGTGCCCCGAAGGTCTGCGCAGACGAGCTGCAAGAGGAATTGCAACGATCACTGCGCCTGCAACCTCGGTCGACGCGTGCTTGATCGACAAACGAAACCTTGTGCGACGCGGCGGGAATGAGCTTGCGGACTACCGCCACACGCTCGAGATCGAGGTGTGCGGAAACCACACCGACCTGATCGACGGCGCGGGCTACAACCTGTCCCCAGGGGTCGCAGACGAGAGAGTTGCCGTAGGTGAAACGGCGATCTCCGTCCGCTGCAGTGTAGCCTCCCCACTGACCACAGGCGACGAAATAGACCTGGTGCTCGATCGCGCGTGCACGGCAGAGCACTTCCCAGTGGTCCTTTCCCGTCTGTAACGTGAAGGCCGCGGGCAGAATGACCACATCGACGCCGGCATCTGCAAGCGCATCAAAGAGCCGGGGGAAGCGAAGGTCGTAGCAGATCGCACAGCCGATCCTGAAACCGCCGGATTCGTAAACGAACAGGCTTTCTCCAGGCGCAACGGTGGCGGATTCTCGATACATCTTGCCATCTGGCGTCTGGATGTCGAACAGGTGAACTTTGCGGTAGCGGCCGACCTCGTTACCTTCTGGGTCAAAGACGACCGTTGTGTTGTAGATCTTCGAACTTCCATCGACCCTTTCGAGCAAGCTGCCGCCGTGGATCCAGACCTTTTGCCGGGCGGCGAACGTCTGCAATATGCGATAGGCGTCGCCGCCCGGCATATGATCAGCCGCCGCCAGTTTCTCCGCCATCGTGCCGCCGGACCAGTCGAAATGTTCCGGGAGAACGATGAGATCTGGTGTATCGCGTGCGATTGCCTGCAGCATCAGGCTCTCGGCCGCGCGTAAATTGCTGTCGCGGTCGGGTTGGGAGTTCATCTGGACGAGGGAAATCTTCATTATACGATCCGATCCAGTTCGAAAATGGAATGGCCGGCCTCAAGGTAGGGCCGGAGCTTAAGGGAACGCTGTTGGCGCTCGAGGGCGACGTCCGCGATGCAGCGCATATCGGACGGATCGGCAACGAAGACACCCTCCGTATCTGCTAAGACCGCATAGCCGGGCAGCACGGCCGCCCCGCCGCATGCGATCGGGACGTTGATCGCGCCACCAATCTGGTGCCGGCGGCTGGTCGTCTTGGACGAGACTCCGCGACACCACACCGGGAAGCGGCTGGCGCGGATCTCCTCGATGTCGGTGCAAGGACCATCGACGATAATGGCGACAGCGCCACGCGCTCGGGCAGCAGCAACGACACCGCCGCCGACGCAGGCGACGTCGTCCCGGTCGACCCGGGAGATGACGAGAACATCTCCCGGGCGGAGCAGATCGATTGCCGTGTAGATGACGGCTCCATCACGGCCGGGCGCGGCGACCGTGACTGCCGTTCCAATTGCCTTGACCGGAAAGACCGGCGCAATTCCTGCCCCAACAAATCCAAGATATTCGAAGTGGCCGATGGTTGCGGTTTCGACTCCCTCAAGCAGGGTTCGCAATGCGTCCGGAATCGCTTGCAGCTGTTTTTCGATCTTGTAAGGCTGGGACATCGATGAACTCCGATCTGCCCTGTGGTTCACAAATCAGACCGGGCGCTCGCCGGATGTCGTCGTCCGATGCATAATCCGGATCGTATTCGGGTCGAATGAATCGCGCCGGTGCATCGTGCAACGGTTGTCCCACATCACGATGTCGCCCACGCTCCATTTCTGGACGAAGACTTCCGGCGTGTTGGTGGTGTGCTCCCAAAGCCTTGAGATCAGGTCGTTGCTTTCATCGAGCGGCAAGCCGACGATCCACGCCCCTTCCGACGTCCCGCCAAGATAAAGCGCTTTGCGGCCCGTCTCGCCGTGGCTTCTGACCAGCGGATGAACGATGCCGCTCCACTCGCGAAAATCCGCGCTCGTCGGTTCGCCTTTCCCGAGGCGCAATTTCCCCGTTTTGTCGTAGACGTTCTGGAAGAAGATCTGCCGCCCCTCAACAGCACTGCGTAGCTCCTCGGGGAGCGTTTCAAAAGCCTGGTAGGTCGACAGAAAATACGTGTCTCCGCCGGAAGGGGGAACCTCGATCGCCCTGAGGATGGCGCCGGCGGGCGGGCGCTCGTAGAACCATGTGTCCGTGTGCCACGTCGCCTCGCTGTTGCCGAGCGCGCCACTCGGCTTGCCGTCCTTCATCACATTGCTGATCACCAGGATTTCGCGATGGATCGGGTGTCCGCCTTCCTGCAATTGCTTGGGATGGATGACGAAATCTCCGAAGTGACGGGAGAAGTCGACCTGCTGCTGGTCTGTGATATCGGTCGCCCGAAAGCGAATGACGCCGTATTGCAGCCAGTAGGATCGAACTGCCGCAATGTCCGCGTCGTTGTAGTCGGAGAAATCGAACCCGACGATATCTGCACAGACGTTGCTGTCATTCTGGATTGCCGAAACTCTAGTTTTCATGTGTGTCTTCGCCTCTGTGTGGGAAGATCCCGGGCTCGGGATCACATAGAGCTTAGCGGAGTGATAAGTCGGAATTCCAATATCAATTCGTTTGCATTAATATTGGAATACAATGAATGTCACTATTGCTGCAGCAGTTGGACAGCGGAATGGGCGATTGCGAGATCTACGCGGCAGCCGGGCGAGAGCTTCTCGAGGCGGGTCGAGCGGATCATGGACTTCAAGGTGATCCCGCCATCGACGAGCATCCAGGCCTCGAGATAGGCGCCCAGATTGACGACCTTTTGGACGGTTCCGGTCAGGCGGTTTGCCGGTTCGTCGAGGGCCCCTGCCGCATCTGCGAGCCTAACGGCCTCCGGTCTGATACAGCAGAAGCGCACATCGTCAGGATCAACGTCCTCTGCCGGCTCGGCGGTGAGCACCGCCTTTCCCGCGCCGAGGGAAACCTTCAGCTTCCGATCGGCCCCGGTCTCTGCGGATGCCGGGAGGATATTGGACTTGCCTATGAAATCTGCCACGAAGGAGGTTCTCGGGCGGCCGTAGATATCCGCGGGCGCTCCTTCCTGCGCGACCACTCCGCCATGCATGACTATGATCCGATCGGACATGGCCATCGCCTCTTCCTGGTCGTGTGTGACATAGATGAAGGTCATGCCGAGATCTTCCTGGATCTCTTTCAGCTCGACGCGCATCGCTTCCCGGAGTTTAAGGTCAAGGTTTGAGAGCGGCTCATCGAGAAGCAGCACCGACGGCGAGGGCGCAATCGCCCGGGCGACTGCGACCCGTTGCTGTTGCCCCCCTGAAAGTTCCTTCGGATAGCGATCCTCAAAGCCCTCAAGATGGACACTTTTCAAGGCTCGTGAGACACCGTCGGCGATTTGCTCGCGGGGCCGGCCCTGCATCCTTAGGCCAAAGCCGACATTCTGGGCGACCGTCATATGCGGGAAGAGTGCGTAGTTCTGGAAGACCAGTCCGATTTTCCGGGCTTCCGGCGGGACGCCTTGCTGATCGCGGCCGCGAATTCGGATTTGTCCGCTCGAGGGCGCTTCAAATCCGGCGATCATATTGAGGGTCGTCGTCTTACCACATCCGGACGGACCAAGAATGCTGACGAATTTTCCCTTAGGGATGGCAAGGCTGATATCGTCGACGATGCGGTTTGCACCGAACTGCTTGCTGACGGAAAGGAGTTCAATATCGATGGTGGTCATTTGCTACCCCCGTGGAATTGGGCGGAGAAGCCGCCGATCTTTTCGAAAAGGATGATTACGCCAAGGATGAAGAGGAGCGATGCGACATTCACGGCCGCAAGCACCGGATCCAGGCTGTATTCGAGATGATTGATGACGGTAATCGGAAGTGTCGTCTGACCGGGTCTGACCAGGAAGACGGACAGCGGGATGTTGTTGAAGGAAATGATGAAGGCGAAGGTCATCCCCGAGAAGAGGCCGGAGCGGATCAGCGGCAACAGCACGTATCGGATCCTCTGCGTGACGCTAGCGCCCAATACGCGTGCCGCGCGGTCCAGCCGCTTGTCGAAACCAAACATCGCGGTGGCCGCCATGCGCACGACGTAGGGCAACGTCAGAATGATGTGAGCCATGACAAGGCCGGGTGTCCCTAGCAGGTCGTAAAGTCCAACCGAGGACAGGAATAGGACGACGGCCACGCCCTTGACGATTTGCGGGACCGACATGGGTGACAAGAGGAACGCCATGATGGCGGTATGCCCCGGACATTTTGCGTAGGCGACGCTATAAGCTCCAAGGACGCCGAGCAGTCCGCTAGCGAGCGATACGATGACGGCAAGTTCGACGCTGAGTAGAAACGGATCGAGCCAGCGGCTAGTCCATAGTGCCGCGTACCATTGAAAGGTCCATTCGCTTGGGATGAACGTCACAGCCGAAGTTGGACTGAAAGAGGCCGCAACGACGACCACCAGCGGAAGAGTGATAAAGGCAAGGATGGCGACAAGCGCCATCCTGAACAGATATGTGAGCAGTCGGTTCATCGGAGCCTCCCGAGATTAAAGGTGAAGTTTTTGGTGGAGGCGCGACTCCAGCCTGGATCCGACGAAGCCGGCGGCCAGCATCAGGATGAGAAGAACGTTCGCCATGACCGCCGCGAAGGGCCAATCGAGATAGAACAGCACCTGCTCGTAGACCATTGTGGCCATGACTTTGAAACCAGCGCCGCCAAGGAGGGCCGGGGTCGCATAAGCGCTTGCGGCCATGGTGAAGCCAATCAAGAAGGAGCTTACGATTCCTGGCACGGAGAGCGGCAGGATGATGTGCCGGATTACAGCAAGACGTGACGCGCCAAGAATTTGCGCAGATTTTTCCAGACTTGGGTTGATACCCTGGAGGCTCGTCAGAAGGGACAGCACGCCAAATGGCAGGATGACGTGAGTAAGCCCAACCACGACGCCGAAAAGGTTTTTCGACAAAGGCAAGGGTTCCGTAATCAATCCGGTCCACATCAGCGCGGAATTGATAAACCCGCGATCTTCAAGAATTATGAGCCAGCCATAGGTGCGAAGCACGACCCCCGCCAATTCGGGCGCAATGGCAAGCGCGAAGATGACCGTTCGCCAGCGCGACGTGGCGCGTGCCAGATAGTAGGCGAGAGGATAGGCTAGGACGGTCACGCAGAGCGCAACAAGGCCGGACATCACGACGGTGCGGGCCAGGCCAGCAAGGACAAGGTCGTTGCTGAAGAAGCGGCTGTAGCTCGCAAGTGTCGGGCTGCCCTCCGCTTGACTTTGAAAGCTGATCCCGATCATCATCCCCATCGGTATCGCGAAGAAGAGCACCAGGACGAGTGACGGCGCGATCAGCGGCAGAAGTCCCTTGACAGGGGCTCCGGCGGGCGGGGGCTTTGTCGGAGAAACAATGACGGCCATGATCTACCTCACTTGGCCGCCGCGACGACATCACGTTCCCATCGTTCGCCCCAGGCGGAAAGCCGTGTTGCGACCGCCGCGAGATCGGGCAACAGAAGGGCCTTTAGATCGGCCTCGGTGGTGATCTGCTTGGCGCGGATATCGGCGGGCACCTCGATGTCGATCCTGCCGCTGCCGACCTTGTAGCCGGTGACCCATGCCTCCTGGCTGGTCTTTTCGAGAAAGAAGTTCACGAACTTGAGAGCTGCGTCTCGGTTCGCCGCGTGCTTCGGCACGTTCAGGGTTGCGACCAAGGGGATAGAGCCTTCCTTCGGCAGAACATAGTCGACCGGCAAACCGCTATCGACGAGCAGCTGCGCGCGCCCGTTCCAGAATGGCATCGCCCAGACGTCGCCCCCTTTGAGGTACGTTTCCATGACTGAGGATGACTGCTCAAAGCCGATCGACTGTCCGGCGAGCTTGGCCATGGCGGCAAAGCCGGGATCGACGTTCTCGAGCAGATCTCCACCATGGGCGACCGAGAAGATCTCCATCAGGTAGGCGGCCATCACGTTTTGGAATGTCGGCAGGATGATTTTGCCCTTGAGGCCATCATCCAAGAGCGCGTTCCAGGAATTTGGACGCTCTGCCAGCTTGTCCGTCCGGTAAAGAAGCGAGAGATACTGTACTTCGTGAACCGCGCCGCAGGGACCAGCAACGCCGGCAATCGCCGACGACAGACGCTCAAGATTAGGAACCTCCTCTGGTGAAAACTCCTCAAGCAGGCCCTCCTTGCACCCTTCGAGCGATTGGGAAGCGGTCATTACGACGACGTCGAAGCCAGGGCGGCCATTCGTCGCCTTGATCTTGGCGTAATCCTGGGAGGCCGAACCGACGGCGTCGTAGATTACCTTTATCCCGAACCTGGCCTCGAAAGGCTCAATGATCCGCTCCCGAATGATAGTTTCGTACGGCCCGCCATAGCTGTTGACGATGAGCGTTTCGGCGTGGCCGTTCGCAGCCAAAACCATTGATACGATCGCGGGCGCGCACAGCGCAGTGTACTTCATGACGATCCCCTTTGTTGGTGTTGTCGGTACGGTGACATTGCGCCAGCCAGTCTTGCGATCTCCAATATCGATTTCCCGGTATTGATACTGAAATCATATCAATCGTGTTGCATTCGCTGAACTGGCCGACGGCTCAAAGCGGATTCGGTCTTGAGGGCCTCAAGCTCTATGAATCCGCGCTTGGGTTTATGCGCGTTGCCACAGGCAGCCGCTCTGTCACCCCGGCTGGCAGATTTCGTTGATTAGGCGTGGATTGGCTTTCAGGGATTTGAAGATATGAAGCCAGAACCGGTAATGGCTTTCGCGATTGAGATCCCTGGCCTCGAATGCGCGCTTGGCCGCAGCGGTCACGGCGTCGCAGCCGTAAAACTCCATCGCAAGTTCCACAGCCGCCGCCACCGCGACGTCATGTTGCGCACCCGCCTCGTTTGACGGTTCCAGTACATTCTTCAAAGGCTTCGACATGGCGACTCTCCTGTGAGAGTCCGGCGAGGAAATGTGGCCGGACGGTCTCACAGCGAAGATCGCGTCGTCCGGAAGCACACGGTGCCGCTCATATCGAACAGGTTGAATCTTAGCTTACTTCCCGCCCTGGGAGAAGTCCAAAACTCTGCGCTGAAATCTTTGGTCGAGCTTCTTTGAAGTTTTCGGGCTGACGCCCGAGATGATCTGGCTCCTGTGCAAGCTGTTAAGCGGCGCCGGCATTGCGGATGCGGGAGCCTTGCCTAACTTGATCATTTCTCAGTTGGATGCACCCCTAAGTTGCTTTGAGGTCGCGTCCAGCCAGTTTTCAACCCGAAGGTTGGGAATGCGCGTGAACTCACGGGCATTGGCTGTGACGAGGACTGCGCCTGCGGCACAGGCATGAGCAGCGATCAATAGGTCATTTGGGCCGATTGGTTTGCCTGCAGCTTCCAACTCAGTGCGGATGTTGCCGTACTTGGCGTCGGCGGGCACGTCGAGCGCGAGCACCAGAATGCTTTCTAGAAGGGCTTCGATTTGGGCCAGCAGCTTTGGGGAACCCTTCTTGGCGCATCCATAACGCAATTCTGCCGCCGTTATGATGCTGACGCAGATTGCCTCCGACCCGACCGCCGCAATACGTTCAGCGACCTGCCCTCTCGGGTTCCGAGCCAATTCGGACACGATATTTGTGTCCAGCATGAAAAGGTTGCTCACAGGTCGATTTCCTTGGCGGGCAACAAAGTCTCGTCAATATCTGGGAACTGATCTTCAGGCCCAAGAGGATCCAGACCTGCCAAGACTTCCAGCAGGTTCTTGCGACGCAGCGGCTCTATTATAAGCCGATCCCCGTCGCGATGGATCATCACTCGATCGCCGGGAAGCTCAAAGTCAGCCGGGATGCGAACAGCCTGGCTCTTGTTATTCCGGAAGAGCTTAGCTTCCCTCGCAGGAGGTTCGTTGTGTCTAATCTGCGGCATAAAACTCTCCTCTGCATATACATTTGCATATACACACTGACAAGCGAGATTTCAAGGGAGAGCTTGACTTACTCGGTGAAAGGAAGGTTTCCTGCAAACAGGATCGAGGCCGTGATAGCAGCCAAACTCGATCTCATGCGACCGGGGCAAGGTGGCAAAGTGTTGTGGCGTTCTGGTGCGGGAACAGATCGGTCTTCCGGTCGCGATCGAGGGATTTCGGAAAGCACTGCTGCAGCGCAAAGCCACGCTCGGCGACATTGCCAACCAGGCCGAACGTCGTGGTGTTGGCATGGTGATCTGCCCTATCTGGAGGCGCAGGCCGCCGACGTTTAGGGAAGTCAAAGATGTTGGCGCTTCGGTGCGCGGGTGCATATGCATATCAAAACGCTTGCAGTGGCACAATGTGACGGCGGTTGATGGTCGCGGGACGGCCCTTAATGGACAGAGTCGTATCGCGCTTTTCGCGTTCTGCCACGACCTTGCCCTTTGCGACGACACAAAGCCGCTCGGCACGCAGGCGCACCGCCTCGATGGGGTTGCCCGCATGGAGTACGATGAGGCTTGCGGATTTGCCCACGGCTAGACCGAGATGATCGAGGCCCATAATCTCGGCATTGATCTTGGTGACCATGTCGAAGCAGGTGCGCATGTCTGTGGGCGAGGACATCTGGGCGACGTGCATTCCCATGAAGGCGACGTCGAGCATATCGGCTGTACCGAGGGAATACCAGGGATCGAGCACGCAATCCTGACCCCAGCCGGTGCGGATGCCGGCCTTCAGCATCTCGGGCACTCGCGTCAGGCCACGGCGCTTAGGGTAGGTGTCGTGGCGCCCCTGAAGCATGATGTTTATGAGTGGATTGGGGATCACTGAGATGTCGGCTTCCGCAATCAGCGGCAGTAGCTTCGAGACGTAGTAGTTATCCATCGAATGCATCGATGTAAGGTGCGAGGCAGCTACCCGGCCTTGCAGGCCGAGCCTCTGGGTCTCATAGGCAAGCTGCTCGATATGGCGCGATAACGGGTCGTCCGTCTCGTCACAATGCAGGTCGACCATCACGCCGCGCTTTACCGCGATCTCGCATAGTTCGGTAACGGAACGCGTGCCGTCGGACATGGTCCGCTCAAAATGCGGAATGCCACCGACGATGTCGACGCCCATGTCGAGGGCGCGGATGGTGTTTTCGCGAGCATTCGGGGAGCGATAGAACCCGTCCTGCGGGAAGGCGACAAGCTGGAGGTCGATATAGGGGGCGATCTCCTTCTTAACCTCTAGCAGTGCTTCCACCGCAAGAAGGCGGTCGTCGCATGTATCGACATGGGTGCGGATGGCGAGGAGACCCATCGAGACAGCCCAGTCGCAATAAGCTAGCGCCCGCTGCTTGACGGCCTCGTGGGTCAGGAGCGGCTTGAGTTCGCCCCACAGCGCGATGCCTTCGAGCAGCGTACCTGAGGCATTGATACGTGGCAGGCCGTAGGACAACGTTGCGTCCATATGGAAATGCGGATCGACAAAGGGCTGACTGACGAGGTCGCCCGAGGCATCGACGACACGACCAGCCTCGGCATCGATGCGTGGCTCGATCGCGGCGATCCTATCGCCCTTGATGCCGATGTCGGCGACGTTGCCATCGGGTAGCGTGCCACCTTTTACGATCAGGTCAAAACTCATCTTTCGCCTTTCTGGTACGGGATCATCAAAGCTTTAGGGTATGCGGCACGACGTGCGACCAGGATCAGCGCCAGGATCGACAGCGCATAGGGCATCATCAGGAAAACCTGATAGGGCACGATGCCGCCCGAAATTTGCTGCAGACGAACCTGATAGGCATCGAAGGCGGCGAAGAGGACGGCGCCGATCAGCGCCTTTCCTGGCCGCCATGAGCCAAAGACGACGAGTGCGATGCAAATCCAGCCGCGTCCATTGATCATCTGGAAGAAGAACGAGTTGAAAGCCGAGGTGGTGAGAAAGGCGCCGCCGACCGCCATCAACGCGCTACCGACGACAACGGCGCCCATGCGGATGCCCGTGACCGAAATGCCCTGCGCTTCGACCGCTGACGGATTTTCGCCGGCAGCACGAACGGCGAGACCGATGGGCGTGCGATAGAGGATCCAGGCAACGGCTGCAACCGAGATGAATGCGAGATAGGTCAATGGCGTCTGGGTAAACAGCGCCTCGCCAACGACCGGGATGCTGGATAAGCCCGGGATCGGCAGGGGCTGGAACGGCTCGATTTTGGGCGGCGACGTCACTTCGGGCAGCGCAAGGCGATAGACGAAATAGGTAAGGCTTGTGGCAAGTAGCGTAACACCGATGCCGACGACGTGCTGCGAAAGGCCGAGTGGTACCGTAAGCGTCGCATGCAGCAGGCCGAACATGGCACCGAAAAGGGCAGCGACCAGCAAGCCGGCCCAAAGATCGCCGCCGGAATATACGGTAAACCAGCCGGCGAAAGCGCCTACCGTCATGATCCCCTCGATGCCGAGGTTAAGAACGCCCGCGCGCTCGCAGATCAACTCGCCCATCGTCGCGAAAATCAGCGGAGATGCTATGCGGATTGCGGCAACCCAGAAAGAAGCGGTGAAGAGGATTTCGAGCGCGTCCATGTCACCTCCACCTGATTCGGAATCGCGTCAGAAGGATCGCGACAACCATCGTCAGTAACGAGGTGGCGACCATGACGTCGGCTATGTAACTCGGTACCTTGGCCACTCGGCTCATGGCATCTGCGCCGACGAAGATGCCGGCGACGAAGATGGCAGAGGCGATGACGCCGAGCGGATTCAGCATGGCCAGCATAGCGACGACGATGCCCGCGTAGCCGTAGCCTGGCGACAGGTCGAGCGTCAGGTTGCCTTTGAGCCCGGAGACTTCGGAAAAACCCGCGAGAGCGGCCAATCCTCCCGAAAGCAACGCCGTCTTCATCAGAGTGCGGTCGACCAGAATTCCGACAAAACGTGCGCCCTCGGGATTGATGCCGACGGCGCGCATTTCGTAACCGAGAACCGTCTTTTTCATGACGAGCCAGATGAGGACGGCCGAAGCAAGGGCGATGATGAAGCCATAGTGCAGGCGCTTGCCCTGGATAAGGCGCGGCAGTTGTGCTTCGGCAATGACCTTCTGCGATTGCGGCCAGCCGAGCCCCATCGGATCCTTGAGCACACCTTCGAGCAGCATCGACACGAACAGCAGGACGATGAAGTTAAGCAGCAACGTTGTGACCACCTCGTCGACGCCGAAACGCGTCTTCAGCACGGCTGGGCCGAGCAGAAGCAACGCGCCTGCGGCCATGACGGCGACCATAATTACCGGGATTAGAACAACCGAAGGCAGGGGCAGTGCGCCCGTTCCCAGCGCCACGGTGACGACGCCACCGATGTAGAGTTGGGCTTCTGCGCCGATGTTCCAGAGCTTTGCCCGAAAGGCGACGGCGATCGCCAAACCCGTGAAGATCAGTGGCGTCGCCCGGGTCAAGGTCTCTAGGAATGCGAACTGTGAGCCGGCCGCCCCCTTCGCCACAAGATAGAAGACGGACAGTGGGGAAGCGCCGGCGGCGAGAACCAGTACCGACGTCAGCACCAGTGTGGTGCCTATGGCAGCCAGCGGAAACAGCAAGGTGATCGCCAGGGACAGCGCGGGTTTCGGTTCAAGCCGCATGATCGCCGCGCTCCCCGCTGTGGCCCGCCATCAGTTCCCCCAGTTCCCGAATGCTGCGTTCGCCCCTTGCAGAGGGTGTGGAAAGGCGCCCCTTGAACATAACGAAGATGCGGTCGGACAATGCCAGGACTTCTTCGAGATCTTCCGAAATGAGCAATATCGCGGCGCCCCGATCTCGCGCTAAGAGCAGCATGCGATGAACATAGGCGACGGCGCCGACATCGAGGCCGCGTGTCGGCTGACTTGCCAGGATGACCGCGGGGTCGGCATCAAGGGCCCGGCCGAGAATGAGCTTCTGCATGTTGCCGCCTGAGAGTAGGCGTATGCGTGCTTCGGGCGAAGGGCATTTGACGTCGTAGTCGGCAATGAGTTTCTCTGCGAAACGCCCGGCGGCTTTCCAATTCAGGAAGCCCATGCGGCTGAACCGAGGGCTTCGGTAGCGTTCGGCGATGACATTTTCCGTCACGCTCATGTCGCCGATGCTGCCGATAGCGTGGCGGTCTTCCGGAATGCGGGCCACGCCATGTGCGAGCGCGGCGCGCGGCGACCAGTCGGCGACGTCCCGTCCAGCGATGGAAATGCTGCCGCTGGTGGGACGCCGGATGCCGGCTATAAGGGCAGCAAGGACAGCCTGACCATTGCCGGCGACGCCGGCAATTCCGGTGATTTCACCGGCTGTAAGGGTGAGCGATACTTTGTCGAGGCCCGCCCCGTTGTAGGCCGTTGCGGAGACCTGTTCGAGTGCGAGCAGCGGTGCTCCGAGCTTCAGCGGACTGACGTTGGCTGGCTTGACCTCTTTTCCAACCATGAGCGCTGCCAGTTCTTTGCGATCGGTCGAACCTGTTTCGCGCTCACCGACGAGCTGGCCGGAACGCAGAACCAGCACACGATCGCTGACGGCCATCACTTCGTGTAATTTATGAGAGATAAAGATGATCGACAGGCCTTTGGCGACGAGCAGCTTCAGCGTCCGGAACAGTGCCTCAGTCTCGGCGGGGGTTAAGACAGCCGTCGGCTCGTCCATGATTAGGATTCGGGCTTCGCGATAAAGAGCCTTTAGAATCTCGACGCGCTGTCGCTCGCCGACTGAAAGGCTGGAGACGGTAGCTGTGGGGTCGACGGCGAGGCCGAAATCGGCGGACAATCGCTCGATGCGCCGTCGCGCGGCGGCCCGGTCGAGCCGCAGGCGCCAAATGCTCTGCGTGCCAAGCGCAATGTTTTCCTGCACCGTCATGTTGTCAGCGAGGGTGAAGTGCTGGTGAACCATGCCGACGCCGGCATCTATGGCAGCGCGCGGATCTCCCGGCGGCAGCGGCTTGCCAAATGCCTCGACGGTTCCTTCGTCGGCGACGTAGTGGCCGAACAGAATGTTCATCAGAGTCGTCTTGCCGGCGCCGTTCTCCCCGAGAAGTGCTATGACTTCGCCCTGCTTGAGTTCAAACGAAATGCCGTCGTTAGCCCTGAGTGGGCCGAAGCGCTTGGTGATGCGGGAAAGACGAAGGGCGGTTTTGCTAGACACGTCGGCGACCGGAAGAGGAGTTGTGGGGACTTCCTTTCCCGTCCAAGGAGAGAATGGTCGCTGTTGGCGAAGTGTAATTCCTGGTCCGCCACAGCCGACCACTTCTCCCATGAACGCGAGGAAGGAAGGCTAGGTCGACTTCGGCTCGGCGTCGTTGATCTCGACGGCGAACGAACCGTCCTTGATCATCTTTTCCTTTTCCGCGACCTTGACCTTGATGGCGTCCGGAACCTTGCTCTCAAAGGTGCCGAAAGGCGCCAGTGAACAGCCGCCGTTTTTCATGAAGGAATAGATGCCATAGTCGTCAGCCTTGAACGCGCCGGCCTTCACTTCGCTGATCGCCTTGTCTAGCGTCGGTTCGAAATGCCACAGTGCGGATGCGACAACGGTGTCCGGATAGTCCGCCTGGGTATCGATGACATTGCCGATGGCCAAGACCTTCTTCTCCTTGGCGGCGTCGGACACACCAAAACGTTCAGCATATAGCAAGTCCGCACCCCCATCGATCTGGGCGAAAGCGGTCTCTTTGGCCTTTGGCGGATCGAACCATGAGCCGATGAAGGCGACCTGGAATTTGGTGTCCGGGGCCACTTCCTTCACGCCGGCCATGAATGCATTCATCAGCCGGTTAACCTCTGGGATCGGATAGCCTCCCACCATGCCGATGTTCTTGGACTTCGTCATTGCGCCGGCGACAAGGCCGGACAGATAGGATGCGTCCTGGATATAGTTGTCGAAAACTGAGAAGTTCGGAATAGCGGCGTCGGGCTTGAAGCTCGAGCCCATCAGAAAGGCGACATCCGAGTAGTCTTTGGCAACCGTGCGGGCCGCATCCTCGACGCCGAAGACCTCGCCAAGGATCAACTTGTGACCCGCCTCGCAATACTCACGCATGACGCGCTCGTAATCGTTGTTCGCGGTGTTTTCCGAATAGACATATTCGATGTCGCCGCGCTCCTTGGCTGCATTCGCTGCCTTGTGGATACGACTGACCCACTGCTGCTCGACCGGAACGGTGTAGATGGCCGCCACCTTTATCGGATCCGCAGCGAGCAGACGGCCCGGCAGACCCGTCGCCGCCACCACGGCGGAAGCGCCAGCAGCTTTGATCAGGGTTCTTCTGGAAATGGCAAAATTGAAGGAATCGCTTTGCATTAAGTTCCCCTCTGATTGATTGCGCGTTTGGCGCGCGTCTTTTTTACCACTTGGTCAATGTAGGGGAAGTTGGAGTTTGCAGCAATTGGGGTGTGGTACGCCATTCAACCGGATATGACGCAGCTTGCGCGACAAGCTCTGTGCAGTCTGAACAAAGACGTGTCGCGTCTGAAGCCGCTAACCGATCATTCAAGTTGGAGGCCTCACTTGAAGACCGAGAGCCGTGCGTACTTTGGGCGCAGTTTCGAGAAACCGGTTTCTTGGTTGCGACCTGGGCGAACAAGTTCCAGTGCGACCGGCAAAGCAAGTGTGAGATCGGGCTGAAGTCGATCCACTGCAGCTGTGTCCAACGACGTCTTTCGCGCTTCTCTTTCAATAGCGAAGATGGTCTAAGGTCGTGGCTGGGAGACTTTTGAAGGGGCCAGGTCACCAGGATCATGCGTTGTCCAGAGGCATGAGCAGTGGAGCCGGAAACTGGAGCTTCTATCCTGATAAAGAAGCGGAGGCGCGTGAATGTTTCTGATCGACCGTGAACTTGAGGCGCTCACCGTTTTTCGGCGCGAGCTGCACCGGCGGCCGGAAGTCTCGGGCGAGGAGCGGGAGACGGCGGATACGATCGTCAAGGCTCTGGCCGAGACGAAACCGGATGCGGTGATCACAGGTCTTGGCGGGCACGGAGTGGCGGCGATCTATGAGGGCCGAGAGCCAGGGCCGACGGTGATGGTGCGTGCCGAGCTCGACGGGTTGCCGATCGAGGAGATCTCGGAGATCGGCCATCGCTCGGAGATCAAGGGCAAGGGGCATCTCTGCGGCCATGACGGCCACATGACGATCCTGATGGCGCTTGCCAAAGGGTTCGCTCAAATACGGCCAGCGAAGGGGCGGGCGATCCTGATGTTCCAGCCGGCGGAGGAAAACGGCGCCGGTGCTGCGGCGGTGCTTGCCGACCCAAAATTTGAAGAGATCAAGCCGGATCTCGTCTTCTCGCTGCACAACTTCCCGGGATTAAGTTTTGGCCGTGCGGCGCTGCGCTCAGGGCCGGTCAATTGCGCCTCGCGGGGCATGCGGATTTCGCTTTCCGGCAAGACCGCGCATGCCTCGACGCCGGAGGACGGCATTGCGCCGACCTTTGCGATGGCCGCCTTGCTTTCCGGGCTGACGGCGCTTGGCAACAACGGGCCGCTTAACGAGGATTACACGCTGGTCACGGTGACGCATGCCCGCCTCGGCGAGGCGGCCTTCGGCATCAGCCCCGGCTATGCCGAGATCTGGGCGACGCTGCGCACACTGACCGACGAGCGCATGGCCGATCTCGTCGCCCGGGCCGAGTGGCTGGTTGCGAAAGAGGCCGGTGCTGCCGGGCTGAAGGTCACGATCGGCTACGAGGACGTGTTCCACCAGTGCAGCAATGCGGAACGCGCCGTGACGGCGCTTGGACGGGCCATGGACGAGGAGGGCGTCAGCCGTGACCGCGGCGAGGGCGTGCTGCCAATGAAGGGTTCGGAGGATTTCGGGCTTTTCGGGCGCGTGGCGCCAGCGGCGATGTTCTTCCTCGGCGCTGGCGAAAACCACGCGCGGCTGCACAATCCTGATTATGATTTTCCCGATGGCCTGATCGGTATCGGCGCCAAGGTGTTCATGCGGGCGATCCGCAACGAACTGGGGTGAGGGCGCCGGACGGTCGCTTGCACGGCGGGCGCCGTGACGGCACTCTCTCACAGTGCGCAGTTTCGGCCGAGAGCCGTTTCACGTCGCGCCGGATGTACGCTGAGAAGGAGCAGGGGATGAGGCAGTTCAACATTCGTGTCGCGCTTTGCCTGGCGCTTGCCATCGCGGGGATGACCGCCGCTCAGGCGGCGGATACGCCGGCTGCCGATGCTGTTCCTGAGCCGCAGCAGACCGAGAATGCCAGCCTGCAAGACTTCATCAAGGCCAATCCGGATTGCCTGGAATTCACCGATCAATGCTCGCACTGCGTTATCGTTAATGGCATTGCCGAATGCTCGACGGCGGAGATTGCCTGCATCAAAGGAGAGAACCAGTGCACCAGGCGCATCGCTAATTGATGCATCCTGCAAACAGGACGACTATCAGGACCTCGTTGGGCGAAGCCTTGAAGCGCGGCAACATAGACACTGCACAAAGATGGGGCGCCGACGGCAGGGACGTCTCGGGCATGGTCGAGGGCGCCTTCGGGCGGCACGATCCCGAGGTTGATCGCGCCCTGATCTCATTTCAACGCATGCCGTGCCGAGCTGTAGGTATGTGGGAGCTGGGCTGAGCCCTATTCCAATTCCGCCAGCCGCTCCTGACAGATCATCTCGACGAGGCGGAGGAGATGCTCCGTCCGCTCGAGAAGCCAGCCGAGCCCTTCCTCGGTGATCTCGAAGTGCTTCGAATAACGTGCTTTCACATAGGCTTCGTTGAGAACGTTGTACCAGGCGGTAAAGCGATGCTGGTCCCGCGGCCAAGCCTCGACGAGCCGCTGGTCGCGATCCTCGGCGAGACCGCGGAGAAATTTGAGGTTGTGCGACGGCGGGCTGTAGTTGGTGAGGACCAAGAGAACCGCCGCGTACGATTGTTCGATCGCTTGGTGCAGTAGAAAAGCCGCTTCTTTGAGGTCGTGTTCCCTGACGCAGAACGTTGCGGTCTTTAAGAAGACCCTCGCGTGAGGTATCCGGTCATCGAAATACTCCTTGGCAAATCGAAACGCATCAGCTGGGGAGAGCCGTTTCGGCTCGGCCAGCGGCCGGTCGTCGAGTTCGTAGAGCACGATGCCCTCGCGCAGAATATCGACGAAGAAATATTGTCCGTCCGCAAGGAAGTTGTTCACCTCCCGGGCGCCATGGACGATCAGCCCAACCGGCGTCGAGACCCCCTTGTCCCACATCAGACGGTCGGTAGCCTTATCCCAGTATTGCGGTTCTGCGAGCTTCTTCGAATTGACAATGACGAGGATATCGTAATCGGAGCGATAGCCCTTCATCGTATGCGGTTCGTCAACAAAGGTGCCGCGGGCGTAGGAGCCGAAGAGGATGATTTTCAGGATCCGACCGCGCTTCTTGAAGTCGGCCGAGCCCCCCTCGAGTGCATCGGCAAACTCCTCGTGAATGATCTCCACGACGCGCGCAATCTCGCGCTGCTTCTTCTCGGGAAGATGTTCCAGGCTCGTTTTCATACTCAACCGATAGGATAAAGACGATTCGCCGTCTACTGCAGCAATTTATGGGTTTCGTGTTATTAAAAAATAACAGATTGATCTAACTCCGCGATTAATGGATGATATGTGTCCTTGTAGACTGGCTTGCGTGGATGCAGAGGACAGGCGAATGGAATTCCGTCAAATGAGGTGTTTTGCAACCCTGGCCGAGGAGTTGCATTTCGGGCGCGCTGCGGCGACGCTCTCCATGGCGCAGCCCGCCCTTAGCGTGCAGATACAAACGCTGGAAAAGGAGCTCGGCGTTCAGCTTCTCATCCGCTCTACGCGTCGTGTTCAACTGACAAAAGCCGGCGAAGTTTTTTACGAGCGGTGCATCAATGTTCTGCGGGAGATCGAAAACAGTTCCGCTATCGTCCGGGCCGTTGCGGGCAAGAATGTCGATCGGATCACCATCGGAACCATATATCCCGCGACCTTCGGTGTCTTGCCGCTTTTTCTGAACAAGCTCGGCAAGCGATTTCCCGATATTCAGATCCACGTGAGCAGTGGTTCCACCGATGCAATCATCCGCGACCTGGAGAAGGGCCGTATCAACCTTGGCTTCATCCGGCCGGTCGAAAACATCGGATCGCTCCGTTGGCAGAGCATCGCCAACGAACGATATCTTCTGGCGGTGCCACTTGGCAGCCGGCTTGAGACGGCGGAGACCGTCACAATGAGCGATCTGAAACGGGAACGGATCATCTCCTTTTCCCGCTCAAATCTATCTTACACGGAAAAGTACTTCTTCGAGCAGTTCAGAAAATTTGGCCTTCTCGATCAGGTTGCCTGTAGTTGCGACGACACGCTCTCGTTGGTTTCGCTGGTTGCGGCCGGGATGGGCGTAGGTTTCGTGCCGGAATGGACCAGAGATTTGCCCCACCAGTCGTTCCGCCTTCGGGAAGTGGAGGGGGTGGATTTCACGATCGGCATGGGGCTTGCGTGGAACAAAGAGGACCCGACCGCGAACCGTGAAGAGATCGTAGAAGTTGCCCGCACGCTGGCCGCGGCATCGAGATCGCTTAAAGCTGTGGGTGACGATACCGGAAGAAGCAACACCAAGCGCGGTCTTCCGGCCCATGGCGAATAGGTAGGTAAGTGGCAACGTAAGCCGTCAGAGGTTGGCGATGGGGGTCCTTGGCAGGAGCACAACTTGCCGGCGGCTCTCCAAAAGGTCCAGAATGTCGCTGGGCCGAGTATTGTTTGAGTAAGACGAGAGGGCAAAAAAGGAGGAGAAGGTGAAGGGCTGGTTTCAGAAGCTAACCGATGTTTCCACCGTGGCGCGCACCAAGGAGATGTTCAATGAAGCGCTCACCGAGCTCGCGCAAGAGCTCGGCTTCGAGTATTACGCCTACCTTAATCTTCAACCAATCGGAACATTCGCCGTTTCGAATTATCATCCTGAATGGCAGGATTGGTACTTCGCCAAAAGCTTCAACGAGATCGATCCCGTGATCCAGATTGCAAGGGCGACGATGAAGGCGTTCACCTGGTCTTCCGAAAATTCAAGGACTGTCAGATCGAGGCGCGTTCGGCAGTTTTATCTGGATGCCGCCGGTTTCGGTATTCGGTCGGGGATCACCATTCCAGTCGCGACTGCGTTCAGACGTATAGCAATGCTGACCATGGCCTCACACAAGCCTTCCCTCTCGCTGAAAGGTGATGTCGATCCGGTAGCGGCCGCCATGGCGGTCGCCCAGCTTCATGTGCGGATCGAGCAAACGAACATTGAGCCTACAGCAAAACCGAGCATCGCTTTGACCACTAGACAGGCGCTTATGCTTAAGTGGGCGTCCGAGGGCAAATCCATGAGAGCAATCGCCGACATCGAGAACATGACCTACTGGAACGTCAACTTCCACATGAATAATGCGCGCAGGAAGCTAAATGCCTACTCGCTTCCGCAGGCGACGGCTCTGGCGACGAAGCTAAAGCTGATTTGAAGCCAAGCGCTTCGCCGCCAAACGTCTGAAGTCGAATTTCTAGGAGTACAGATGAAGCAGGCGGCGAACGAGCGCGCGGAGCATTTACGGGCGATTTCGCGTGAACGGCTTGAGGCGCTTGTGCTGGAACGTGCCGAGAGAGACGAGGGCTTTGCCCTTTGGCTCGATGCCAGGTTCGCGGCTTCGGTAGCTGACGAGGCAAGCGCGCTGCTCGATCCGGTGCCGTTTCGTCGTCGCGCCGAAGCGCTTTTCGCTTCGACCGGTTCGGGGCGGCATCGGCACAGTTGGGGCGAACGGTCTGCGGGTATCGATGAAGCGGCGCTCGAACAACTGATTGACGAGGCTGAACCCCTTCTTGCTACCGGGCGCGGCGCCCATGCATTAACGATCTTGAAGCCCGTTGCCTCGGGGCTGGCCGCATATTGGCCGGAAAACGCCGATTGGGATGAAACCCTGCACGAGTTCTTTCCCCGGCTTGATCAATTGATCGCTCAAGCCGCCCTCATGGATGGTGTCTCACAGGAGGCGCGCGATAACCTCGCCGATGAATTGGCCGACTGGCAGCGCGAACTCGCAGAATTCGGCGCCGACGATGCCTTTGCTACTGCCATTGCAGCTTGCATGCAGGGCTGGGACGAGCCAGGCCTTCAGGCGACGCTCGCAGGGCTTGGGCAGAGCTGGCCGCCTGGAGGAGGTAGCGATCCGCTCGATGCCGATCTGACGCGGGCCCGACTTGCCGCGCTCGAAGCCATGGGGCGTGGTGAGCATTTCCTCAACCTTTCCCGTGCGGCTGGGTTTCATTGCGACCATGCTGTGAAGCTGGCGCAGATGGGGCGTGTCGGTGAGGCGGTCGCGCTCGCCCATGTGCGCCTAACCTCCCATGGTGATCTCTTGCGGCTTGTCGAGGTCGTGGCTTCTGTCGGCCGGGTGGAAACCGCGTTCGACCTTGCTGCCTGGGGGCTGTCGCGAGACGGGCGCGACGAAGGCGAAGAAAACTGGCATCACAGAACAGGCAGGGCAATGCTGGCACGCTGGCTGCGCGAAAAGGCGCATGAGGTAGGCAATCGGGATATGATGTTCAAGGCAACGCAAGTAGCCTTCGAAGAAAGCCTTGCACGGGAAGATTTCCGCGTGGCCAAGAAACTCGTTGCTCCGCCGGATTGGCCGAAGTTGCGCGAATTGCTGCTTGCGGCGCTGACGGCGGCACCTTACGCCTATGAGCGGATCGAAATCCTGCTCGACGAGGACTTGGTCGCCGACGCCGTTGCTTGCATCGACCTGCAGGAAACGCGTTTCTTCAGTCCACGTGACCCTACGCTGGGTCGACTTGCTGAACGGGCATTGGCGGATCACCCCGATTGGGTGATTGTCCTTGCATACCGCATGGCCGACCCGATTATGTCTAAAGGAAGATCAAGCCGCTATGACACGGCCGCATTGTGGCTCGGGATTGCCGCCCGCGCGTATAAGGCTTGCGGGCGGTCCGGCCAGTGGCTTGCGTACCTTGATGGGCTTATCGAGCAGCACCGGCGCAAGCACAAGCTGCGACCGCTACTGGAAGAGCTGCGGCGCACGGCCAAGTGATTAAAGTACCTCTTGGGATATCGCGATGCAGGCATTCGCCTGACGGCCGCCGAAAAGCAGACCTGGATGGCCGAGTTGAATTTATCGGCCCCAAACCTACGCCTTCTGAAAGGTCACGATGCTGCGCGTGCTGGTTCAACGCCGCCGTCGCGTGATGCTGTTAGTGTCGTAAAAAAATCACTAAGTTCAAGGTTTTTGCTGCTCGGGACTTAACCTCAGGCGATCGAAAACGTCCGGGCAGAACTCAAACTGCCTCGCAGTTCCTCGTCCCATCGAATTCTTCACAATCGTTTCGGTCAATATCCCCCGCGCGATCAGAGGATCGATCGATTCCGCCACAGCATTGCGCGTCAAACCGGTAATTTGGCTTATATTCGAGAGCGTTAGCTTTTCATGGTTTTGATGCATCATATAGAGCACCGTCATCATTCCGACCTGCTTCAAACGCGATTGCGGCGTCTCTCCCTCAACCGGTTTGTCGAAAACTTCCTGCAGTGCGTAAGCCGAAAACAGCTGGCTCTGCCAATGGGCATTAAGTGCGCTTGTCATTTTTTATACTGTCAGATATATGATTGTAAAAAGCGTCGCGAAATTGCGCCGCTATTAGGATTGCGCACAATCGCGTTGGTGAAGGTGGTGGCCATGAACAAGTCTCTTACACGGGCATTTGTCACTGCAGCCAGTTTAGCGCCATTCTATCTTGTTTTCGAGAGTAAAGCGCAGGCGGGCGAATGGGGGTGCCAGGTTATCCTGTGCCTTTCCAATCCGAGCGGTCCGACGCAATACGCGGAATGCCGGGCGCCAATCCACAGGCTCTGGCGCGCGCTTGCAAGAGGGCGCTCCTTTCCCACTTGCGGCAGCGTTGGGTTTCAGGCCTCGCGTCCTCGATACGACCCCTATTATTGCAATGACGGTTATCGCCTGACAACGCGGTATGGAGACCATGGGCTCGAAGCGAGTTGTATCTCGGCCACGCAACAGACCGTCTCGAACGCTGAATGCTACTCCAACGATGATCGGATGAACTCATCGGCAGCGTGGCGGCGGAGAGACGGCCGTACACAGTGTCAGCGCTATGTGACGACTCGACCGAACATCCGCCCCCAACCCCATTACATCGACGTGATCATCGACGGGGTTGGCAAGCAACGAGTGTGGTACTGAGCATGCCTGTTGCTTTCCTCGATTTGGCGCAAACGTGCGCACCCACAATTGCAAGCGAGACGCTCGCCGCCATCGTCAGCCTTGAAAGCCGGTTCGAACCCTTCGCCATCCGGGTCAACAGCGGCGCGACACTCTCGGTGCAGCCCACAACCAAGGTGAAGGCGATCGCAATCGCCACGTCATTGGCAGCCGAGCGGCACGACATACAGCTCGGCCTCGGCGGCATCGGCATGGAAGAACTCCGCAAGCTCAATCTATCGATTTCAGATGCCTTCGACCCATGCCGCAACCTTCGGGCCACGGCCACCATTCTCGATGGGTACTACCGGCTGGCGGTGAAAGCGGGCGCTGACCCGAGCCGGGCCGAACAGGTGATGCTGCACTCCTACTACGGACGAAACGATCCATCTGTCGGCGCGATGGTCAGGTACGATGAGCAGGTCCGCCAGGAAGAAAGCCGGCTCGCCAGCACCATCACGACGCTCATGATCGAAGATGATGGACGGGAGAGGGAGCTCAACGAAGCGCCTCTTGTCGAGGCGATCGGCGATGCACGTAAGGACGAGGCCCTTGCCGATCAAACGGCGTCGGTGCCGTCCTGGGACGTTTTCAGATCGAGACGGAGGTCCTCCGTCCTCGTGTTTCAGAACAGTCATATGGAGGAGAGTGAATGACTTTCAGCGCCCGTATCCGCCCGATCGCCGCATCCGCCGTAATGGCAACGGCCATCCTGGCATCCATGGTCGAACCTGCCTTCGCGCAGGCGGCCGGCATCGAAACCGTGCTGCAGAACATCGTCGATATGCTGACGGGCAACATCGCCAAGCTTCTGGCCGTCATCGCGATCATCGTGATCTGCATAGCCTGGATGTTCGGCTACATGGATCTGAGACGGGCAGGGTTCTGGATCATCGGCATTGGCGGCATCTTCGGCGCTACCGAACTCGTGAACACCATCGTCGGAAGCTGACGCCATGGCGAGTTCGCGGCTTGAGGAAGACACGCTGTTCATCGCTTGCACCCGGCCGGCGATGATCGCGGGCGTGACGATGGAAGCCATGGGTATGAACATCATGCTGACGACCATTCTTTACATCGTCGCCGGCTCGATCGCCTACTTGGCTGTTGGCGTCGTCTTTCACCTCATTTTCCGCGCGCTCGTCAAACACGACCACAACATGTTCCGCATCTTGCTGGTTTGGGTGGAGACGCGTGGCCGGTCGCGCAACAGCGCCTTTTGGGGCGGAGCGACGCTTAGTCCCCTGAAGCTCGCCCGGAAATACGATGAAAGGGACCTCGGATTTGCCTAGCCTGACCACACTCAGATCTCGCGAACTCGGTCCGGAGACCTTCATCCCCTATGTCCGCCATGTCGACGTGTCGACGATCGCGCTCGGTTCCCGGGCGCTGATGGTAATGATCGCGCTCGAAGGCGTCTCTTTCGAGACCGCGGATGTTCTCGACCTGAATGCTCTGCATCGGGACCTCAACACGCTCTATCGGAACATCGCCGACGAGCGGCTTGCCTTGTGGACTCATCTCATCCGCCGTCGCGACA
Organism: Ensifer sp. YR511; assembly: GCF_900103045.1. Lineage (NCBI taxonomy): Bacteria > Pseudomonadati > Pseudomonadota > Alphaproteobacteria > Hyphomicrobiales > Rhizobiaceae > Ensifer > Ensifer sp. YR511. Next base: position 42,866 of record NZ_FNGR01000027.1, on the reverse strand, counting down.
ACAGCTATCCGGAAGGCACGTTCACCACACCTTTCTCGGCGGCGCTCAATGATAAGTATCGCGCGCGCATGGTTGGGGAGGACCTGTTTCGCAACGACCTCTATCTGACGATCCTGTGGTCTCCGGCCCGCGATCCGTCCGACAAGGCGGCAAGGCTGCTGGCGCGCTTGCGTCGGGCACGTCAGGCCGGGGCCGAACTAGACGAGGAAGCCCTCAAGCAGCTCCGCGACAAGGTCATCGATGTCACAGCGGCGTTGAAACGCTTCGAACCGCGCGTGCTGTGCCTCTACGAACGTGACGGCCTGTTGTTCTCGGAGCCGAGCGAAGTGCTGCATCAGTTCGTCGGCGGCCGTCGGGAGCCGATCCCGCTGACGGAGGGGCGTATCGCCTCGGCGATCTACTCGGATCGTGTCATTGTCGGCCGCGAGACAGTCGAGATCCGGCACGAGGCCGAAAGCCGCTTTGCCGGCATGCTGAGTTTTAAGGAATATCCGGCCAGAACTCGGACCGGCATGCTCGACGGTGTGCTCACTAGTCCCTTCGAACTGATCCTGACGCAATCCTTCTCCTTCGTCTCGAAAGCGGACGCCCGCGTGATCATGGGCCGCAAGCAAAACCAGATGGTCAGCAGTGGGGACAAGGCGGCCTCGCAGATCGAGGAACTTGATGGGGCGATGGACGATCTGGAGTCCAATCGGTTCGTGCTAGGCGAGCACCACCTGACGCTTTCCGTCTTTGCACCATCGGTGAAGGAACTGACCGACAATCTCGCCAAGGCGCGCGCCAGCCTGACCAGTGGAGCCGCCGTCGTCGCGCGCGAGGATCTCGGCCTCGAGGCGGCCTGGTGGGCACAACTACCAGGGAACTTCCGCTATCGCGCCCGGTCCGGCGCGATTACGTCGCGCAACTTCGCGGCGCTCGCACCATTCCACTCCTACCCGATCGGTCGGAAGCACGGCAATGAATGGGGACCTGCCGTCGCTCTTCTCAAGACGGCGTCGGGGTCACCGTACTACTTCAATTTCCATTATGGCGATCTCGGCAACACTTTCGTGTGCGGACCGTCCGGTGCCGGCAAGACCGTGCTTTTGAACTTCATGCTGTCGCAGCTCGAGAAACATGACCCGCATGTTGTGTTTTTCGATAAGGACAGGGGATCTGATCTCTACGTGCGCGCCGCCGGCGGCACCTATCTGCCGCTGAAGAATGGTGCCCCGACCGGGTGCGCTCCCCTGAAGGCACTGGAACCGACGCCGGACAACAAGGTGTTTCTGACGCGCTGGGTCGGCAGGCTTGTCGGCTCGGCGACACGGGAACTGACTGTGACCGAGCTCCGCGACATCGCCTCCGCGATCGACGGCCTTGCCGACTTGCCGGTGGGGCGCCGGACGATCGGCGCGCTCAGGACCTTCCTCAACAACGCCGATCCCGAAGGCATTGCCGCGCGACTGCGGCGATGGGAGAGAGGTGGCCCGCTCGGTTGGGTGTTCGATAACATTATTGAGGACATCGGCTTCGACGGCAAATTCGTCGGCTATGACATGACCGATTTCCTCGACAACGAGGAAATCCGCACGCCGCTGATGGCCTACCTCTTTCATCGCGTCGAGCAACTGATCGATGGCAGGCGCATCATCATCGTTATTGATGAGTTCTGGAAGGCGCTCCAGGACGAAGGATTTCGCGATCTCGCACAGAACAAGCTCAAGACGATCCGCAAGCAGAACGGGCTTATGCTCTTTGCTACGCAGAGCCCGCGCGATGCGATCGTATCGCCGATCGCTCATACGATCATCGAGCAATGCCCGACGCAGATCTTCCTACCGAATTCCCGCAGTAACTACGCCGACTATGTCGACGGCTTCAAGCTCACCGAGCGGGAGTATGAACTCATTGCACGCGAGCTCTCCGTCGAGAGCCGCCGATTCATATTGAAGCAAGGACACAATAGCGTTGTCGCCGAACTGAACCTCAGCGGTTTTGACGACGAACTTGCCATCCTCTCCGGCCGCACCGCGAATGTCGAACTCGCCGATGCCATCCGCACAGAAGTCGGCGACCGGCTCGCGGATTGGCTTCCGATTTTTCAGCAAAGAAGGAGATTGAGCTAATGGCTTCTAATCGAATTCACGGCGCGGCAATAGCCGCGGCGCTCATTCTCTGCGCCGGCACGGCAGCCGGGCAGGGAATCCCGGTGATCGACCGAACCGCGATCGCCAAGCACCTCGAGAGTATCGCCCAACTGAAAGCTCAGCTTGATGCGCTCAACCAGCAGATAGAGCAGGCGCAGCAGCTTTACGGCTCGCTCAACAAGATCACCGACATGGCGGATGTTGCCGGCGTCTTGAACGATCCTGCCGTTCGCAAGGCGCTGCCTGAGGACTTTAACGTCATCGAGGGACTGTTCAAGGGAAGCGCAACGGGCGTGTTCGGCGATACGGCCACAAAATTCCTTGAGGGTAATTCGACCTATCGGACCAGCGCAGAGGACTTCTACGCGCAGGAGCTTTCCCGCATTCAGAACAAGAATGCCGGGCAGATGAGCCTAGCGCAGCATATCTACGATGCCGCGGCCAAGCGCGTCGATGGCATTGACCAACTGCGCGAGAAGATTTCGACAGCGGCTGACGCCAAGGACATAGCCGACCTTCAGGCGCGACTTCAGGCAGAAACAGCTTTCCTCCAGGCCGATGTACTGCGCATGGAGGCCCTCCGAATGGTCCAGCAGGCACAGGCACAGGTCGACGAGCAGCGCGAGGTGGAGGACTGGCGCCGACGCATGGATGCAATGAAGGCTGCACTGCAATGAAGGGCCATATCGTTCTTCTCGCTGTCCTATTGGTCAGCTGCTCCGAGCAAGCCGAACGGACCTACACTGTCGACGAACTCATCGCCGACGAGGCTCTGCTGGCCGAAATCATGGCGGCGTGTGGCACCAACCCCGGTGAATTAGGAAATACACCGAATTGTCAAAACGCAGCGGCTGCAGATTTCAAGGCTAGCTTTCGACGCATGCGAAAAGCGCTTGGAGGCTGAGGCATGTATCAGGTCTTCGCCTTCGTCGACGAGCAGTTCAAGGCTCCGCTGGAGACCTTTATCTCCGACGGAACCTCGAACGTCTCCGAGTGGATCTCGGGTCCCCTGACGGCAGCGGTCACGCTCTACGTCGTGCTTTACGGCTATCTCGTGCTCCGCGGCTCGGTCCAGGAACCCATCCTCGACTTCGCATTTCGGACGATCAAGCTAGCCATCATCGCGACGCTGGTGAGGGACGCCGACGAATACCAGACCTACGTCACAGACGTCTTCTTCGACGTGTTGCCGCGTGAGTTATCGCAGGCACTGAACACCGGCGCGGCGCCGAGCGCTACAACGTTCGACAGTCTGCTCGACAAGGGACAGGATACAGCCGTCGATATCTGGTCCCGTGCTACTTGGTCGTCGAGTATTGTGATGGGTATCGGTGGCGCAATGGTGATCGGCGCGAGCTTCACGGTAGCGGCGATCGGCTACGTTGTATCGCTTTATGCCCGGCTGGCGCTTGCCATCGTGCTCGCCATCGGTCCGATCTTCGTGGCCCTGGCGATGTTTCAGGCGACGCGGCGCTTCACCGAGGCGTGGCTGGGACAACTTGCAAACTTCGTGATCCTCCAGGTGCTCGTCGTCGCCGTCGGCTCACTGCTGATCACCTGCATCGATACGACCTTCACGGCAATTCAAGGATATTCCGACGTGCTGATGCGTCCAACCGCGCTCTGCGCCATCTGCCTCGCTGCCCTCTATGTCTTCTATCAGCTTCCGAACATTGCTTCGGCGCTTGCCGCCGGCGGCGCGTCGTTGACCTACGGCTACGGCGCTGCACGCGACGCCCACGAAAGCACGCTCGCCTGGGCGGCGTCCCATACCGCCCGTGCGGCCGGACGCGGTGTCCGGGCCATTGGTCGAACCTTCAGCTCGAAAGGCTCGGGCTCGTGACGCTTTTCGCACGAACAAGAAAAAAGGGCTCTTCAGGAATGATCAGAACATTTCCGCTGCTCTGCATGGCGGCTGCCTTAAGCGGCTGCGCAAAGCTGACGTATCCGCTCCCAAATTGCGATGGCTATTCGCGCCGCCCCCTCAATCGCTCGATGTGGCAGTGGGAAGACAATAGCAACGTCAAACAGAAACAGTCCTATGCGGGACCGGCGACCTCTCAGTCCGTCGCCACCGCGTATGTCGAAGAGGGTAGGGAATCTTTCGCCTTTGCCCAGTTCGACGTCGACGCCTCCTATCGTCCAGGCGGGGGCTGACGCGATGGTCTCCGGCGACGAACTCAAGACATACTTTGACAAGGCGCGGCGCTTCGACCAGGAACGCATGATCCAGGTCGAGCGCTCTTCACGCGTTGCCTGGTCCATTGCCGTCGCGGCAAGCATTCTCGCCGGCGCTTCGATCCTTGCCGTTGCCGGCCTCACGCCGTTGAAGTCGGTCGAGCCGTTTGTCGTGCGTGTCGACAATTCGACAGGCATCGTTGATGTCGTCTCGGCGCTGACGTCGACGGCCGGCACCTATGACGAGGCCGTGACGAAATACTTCGCCGCGAAATACGTCCGCGCTCGCGAAAGCTACGTCTGGAGCGAGGCAGAGGACAACTTCCGCACAGTCGCTCTTCTTTCGACGCAGCCGGAGCAGGCTCGGTTCTCGGCCCTCTATCGCGGCAGCAATCCGGCGTCGCCGCAGAACACCTATGGGCGCGGCGCCACCGCACGCATCAGCATCGCATCGATCTCGCTGATCAATTCGCATGTCGTCTCCGTCCGCTACATGCGCACCATCACCCGCGGGGAAGAAGTCCGGACAACCCATTGGGTTGCGACGCTGACGTTCTCCTATGCAAACGCGCCGATGTCGTCGACGGATCGGCTGGTGAATCCTCTCGGTTTTGCCGTCAGCGAATACCGAGCCGATCCGGAGGCCATCAACTGATGCGGCCTATTTTCATTGCTACTCTCCTCCTTACGACGTCCGCCAGCACGGCATCTGCACTCGATATTCCGCGCGGCGCGGCGCAGGACAGTCGTGTCCGCTTTGTCGATTACCAGCCCTACAACATCACTCGCATCATAGGCTCCTTGCGTTCTTCGGTGCAGGTGGAGTTCGCGGCCGACGAGGAGATCGCCCATGTTGCGCTGGGCAACAGTGTAGCTTGGGAGGTGGCGCCGGCAGGAAACATCCTGTTTCTCAAACCGCGGGAAAATCAGCCGGTCACCAATCTCTCTGTCGTCTCCACTCGGCGCGACGGCTCGACCCGAAGCTACCAAATGGAACTGATGGTGCGGGACGGAAAAGTGGAGGTGGGTCATAACACCTACTTCTACGTCAAGTACCGCTACCCGGCCGATGAAGCGCAGCGGCGCCGCCAAGCTGCGGCGGCGCGAGAGATCGCTGCTCAGTCGAAGGAGGCCGACAATGCCCTGGCCATTCATGAGGGCTATGGTGCTCGGAATTGGCGTTATTCGGCGCAGGGCTCCCAGGCGCTGGAGCCGCACTCGGTCTACGACAATGGCAAGGTTACGACATTTGCCTTCGTCGGCAATCAGGAAATACCCGCGATCTACATCGAGAACTCAGACGGTAGTGAAAGCCTGGTGCCGAAATCCGTAGACGGCAATCTTGTCCTGGCCCACGCGATTGGCCGGAAGTTCATCCTGCGGAGGGGACGGGACGTGCTCTGCGTCTTCAACGAGGCCTATGACCGCGTCGGTATCAATCCGGACACCAACACGACCTCGCCGTCGGTCGAGCGGGTCGTTCGGACTGAAGCCGGCGCGGCGCAATAGGAGACAGTCATGCTTGAGGAAGATGAAAACCGGATACCGGGGGAGCGCGGCGAAACGGTTCCCGGGGGGAGGATCGACAGCAATCCTTTCTTGAAGCGCGGCGCGGTTGCGCTGGCTGTTGTTACCTTTGTCGCTTTCGCCCTGTGGTCGATGAGCGGCGAGCACACTCCGACGGACAGAACCAGACCCGAGCGGGTTGTCATCCGGCAAACGGCGAATTTCGAGCCCGTCAAGGAGAAGATGGAGCCGGTCCAAGCCGTGCCGGAAGTGAAGCTGCCGACCCCGCGCGCGGCAGAGGAGGTGCAGGCCGAAGATCCCCTGCTCGACTCGGCGCGCCGGGCGCCGGTCATGGCCTTCAGCGGTGGACAGAAGAACTCAACGTCGCACCATGAGACCGCGGATCCGGCGGTGCCCGCGGACAGCCATTTCGTGCCGCTTGATGGAAGCATGATGGGTCAGAACTCGGCCAACGCCGACGAGCAGCGGTTCAACGGGCTGCTACGGCCGACCAGGCTTGAGGGCTCGCGCGCCGGCACGCTCGGCAATCGGAACTTCGTAGTTGCAATGGGATCGTCAATTCCGTGCGTATTGGAAACTGCCATGGCATCCGATCAACCCGGCTTCACCAGCTGCGTAATCAACCGAGATGTTCTATCGGACAATGGCCGGGTTGTCCTGATGGAGAAAGGTACGCAAGTTGTTGGCGAATATCGGGGCGGCCTCCAGCGAGGACAGAAGCGCCTATTCGTGCTCTGGAACCGCGCGAAGACCCCGAACGGCGTCATCGTCACCTTGGCTTCGCCGGCAACGGATGTGCTCGGCCGGGCGGGCGTGAATGGCTATGTCGACACTCACTGGTGGGAGCGGTTCGGGAGTGCGCTTCTCCTGTCCATCGTCGGCGATGCCACGAGCTACGCCAACAGTCGCCTGCGTAACAGCGACGTCGACGCTGAGACCACCACAAACGCAGGCCAGCAGGCGGCAGCCATCGCCGTCGAGCAATCGATCAACATTCCGCCAACGCTCAATAAGAACCAAGGCGAGCTCGTCTCGATCTTCGTCGCGCGTGATCTCGATTTTTCCGGTGTTTACGGATTGCGCGTGATCGGGCCGAAAAACAAAATCCTTGACCGCGCGTTGCTGGGAGATGTCCGCCCGCGGTCGGCGCGCGTGACGAAGTAGGGTGCGGGCGATGACCGAAGGTCCTGATGCGACGGTCGTTCGTGAACTGCTGTCTCCGTTCATGCCGTACCTTGACGACCCCTCGCTCTACGAAGTGATCGTCAATAGGCCAGGCCAGGTGCTGACAGAAGGCTCTGGTGGATGGCGGACCCATAATCTGCCGGAGCTATCCTTTGAAAAGCTGATGCGCCTTGCCAGGGCCGTGGCTAGTCTTTCCCATCAATCCATCGATGAAACGCGGCCGATCCTGTCGGCAACACTGCCGGGGAATGAGCGAATCCAGATCGTCATCCCGCCTGCGACCACTCGGAACACGGTCAGCATCACCATCCGAAAGCCCTCGTCGGCCGCATTAAGTCTTGGCGACCTTGAGAAGGGTGGCTTGTTCACTGACATGGCGCCCGGCAGTCACATGGCCGGTGCGACGGACCGGAAACTCATCGATCTGCATCAGACGGGCGCGTGGGCCGAGTTCCTTCGCCAGGCGGTGCTGGCCCGGAAGAATATCGTCATCTCAGGAGCGACGGGGTCGGGGAAGACAACGCTCTCCAAGGCACTCATTCGTCATATTCCGGATGATGAGCGGGTCATCTCTATCGAAGACACGCCGGAACTCGTGATTCATCAGCCGAACCACGCGCGGTTATTCTATTCCAAGGGAGGTCAGGGGCTCGCCAAAGTCGGCGTGAAGGAGCTCCTGGAATCCTGTCTGCGCATGCGGCCCGATCGAATCCTATTGCAGGAACTGCGCGATGGGACGGCTTTCTACTTCATCCGCAACGTGAACTCTGGGCATCCCGGCTCAATCACAACGGTGCACGCTGACTCCGCGAAACTGGCGTTTGAACAGTTGACCCTTCTGGTAAAGGAATCGGAGGGCGGACAATACCTGCAGCGCACCGACATTCGCGAACTCTTGAAAATCGCCATTGACGTCATCGTACAATGCAAGCGCATCGATGGGCAGTTTCGCGTAACGGAAGTCTATTTCAGGGCCCATTGACGAATAGATGTTTAGGAACGGTGCTGGAGCGACGACCTATTTCGTTAGTTCGTCGTGTCGCACATTGCCACACCACACGCTGCGCGGGATAAACATCGAATGCTGGCCAGTGATTTAAGGAACGTGCTTGAGGAGCTCTATAACGCGGGCGCCTATCGGGTGCCGGGAGATGAAATCTACTGGCCACCGGAACTGCACCCGGCGGTCTTTCGCGCCCTGAACATGCAATACATCACGCGAAGAGAGGTAGATGACGGTCGCGTTGAATTCTCGCTGACACAAGCTGGCTACCAGGCGATCAATGCCGAGGTGCCTTGGTCCGTCATCCTGCGGCGGCGACTGCGACATTTTTTCCGCTTCGACAAAGGTCGCTAAGTATTCGCCTCCCTGCTGAAATCCGGAACGTTGATCGGGATCAAAGGAATAGGCCTCTCCACGCACTAAGCTTCCTCTGGAGCTTGGAAGAGGAGGATCCCATGTTTCGCAATATTCTTATAGCCACCGACGGCTCGCCCTTAGCAACAATCGCTGTCGATGCAGGCATAACCTTTGCAAAGGACGGCGGCGCACGAGTGAACATCCTTGCCGTTACCGAACCATTCCACCTCTATTCGGTCGATCCCGAGCAGTTGTCGAGCACGCGCACCGAATACGAGGCGCTGGCCAGCAAACATGCCGCGGAAATGCTCGCGGCTTTAGCGCGCAAGGCTGCGGCGGAAGGCGTGGAGTGCCAGACGGAGCAGGTCCGCAGCCACGAGGTCTACCGCGCGATCTGCGACCAGGCGATATACAAAGATGCCGATCTCATCATCATGGCGTCCCATGGTCGCAGTGGAGTCGGAAGCCTGATGCTCGGCAGCGTAGCTGCCAAGGTGCTGGCTCACTCCACGATACCGGTATTGATCTATCGCGCGAAGAAGTGAGGCGACGTCGCGCGACGCCTCGTTGATGTCCTACATACGCCGCCAACGCGTTGACGGCGTTCGACGAACCCCGACGAGGAGGGACGCGCTTTTCCATAATGGCAACGGCCCGGTGGTCTCTCGACCCCGAGCCGTTCTTCATCATCCTTGGAAGGATAAGGCGCCCTCGTGGGCGCTGGAATTTGTTAGCCGCGGCGCGTGTCGGGGAAGTTCGCCGGATCAATGCCCAGCGTGTGCAGGTCGCTTGCCTTCGGGCGGCGGTGACCTTCGACAGCGGCGGCGGCAGCGCTAGCAGCGCCGAGAACTGCGAATGCACGACCGATGAAACCCTTGTGATAGGTTGTGGTAGTCATCTTCTTGCTCGCTTTCGTTTTCTCTTCGATGAAATAAAGATGAGGTCTGGTCGGTCTTTTTGCAATGCACAATGAAGCACCCCAGCCATGCAACGAAAGCACGCTGCTTCAACTTGGGACGAGTGGGCGTCGGACCGTCTGCCCTCTTGAGCCGGGTCTATGAAGTGCCGGGGGCTGAAGATGCCGGCTGCCGGAAAATAAAACGGCTCGGTGGTCTCTCGACCCCGAGCCGTTATATCCTTGGGAGGATAAGGCGCCCCTCGGGGCGCTGGAATATGTTAGCCGCGGCGCGTGTCCGGGAAGTTCGCCGGATCGATGCCCAGCGTACGCAGGTCGCTTGCCTTCGGGCGGCGGTGACCTTCGACAGCGGCGGCGGCAGCGCTAGCAGCGCCGAGAACTGCGAATGCACGACCGATGAAACCCTTGTGGTAAGTTGTGGTAGCCATCTTCTTGCTCGCTTTCGTTTTCTCTTTGATGAGCAAAAGATGGGGTTTGGTCGGTCTTATTGCAATGCACAATCGGACAGGCCAGCCATGCAAAGGAAGCAGGCCCGGTCGGTTTTCAAACCGGCCGGGCCTTCGGATAGGCCTTGGGAGGAGGCGCTATGTCAATCGGGTCCGAAAGGGTTTCCGGACCCGATTGTTATTGGGGCTTAGTCTTCGTTGGCGGCGAGCTGCGAAAGGACTTCGCCGCGGCCACGGGCCCGAAGGATGAGCGGTACGATCAGCGCTGCAGCTGCGATGATCAGGAGGCCTGCGGCAATCGGCGAGGTGAACAGGACCGAGTAGTCCCCCTGGCTGATCGCGAGCGCGCGGCGCAGCTGCTGTTCGGCGAGCGGGCCCAGGATCAGGCCGACGACGACAGGCGCGATCGGATATCCGAAGATGCGCATCGCGTAACCGAGCAGGCCGAAGGCGAGCAACATGCCGAGCTCGTAGACCGACGGGTTGGCCCCGATCGTGCCGAGCGTGGCAAACAGCAGGATGCCGGCATAGAGCCAAGGCTTCGGAACTGTCAGCAGCTTCACCCAAAGACCGATGAGCGGCAGGTTCAGAACCAGCAACATGAAGTTGGCGATCAGAAGGCTGGCGATCAGGCCCCAGACGAGCTGCGGATTGGTCGCAAACAGCAGCGGTCCGGGCTGGAGGCCATACTGCTGGAAGCCGGCAAGCATGATCGCCGCGGTTGCCGTGGTCGGCAGGCCAAGCGTCAGGAGCGGCACGAGCGTGCCAGCGGCCGAGGCGTTGTTGGCCGCTTCCGGACCGGCGACGCCTTCGATCGCGCCATTGCCGAATTCTTCCGGATGCTTCGTCAGACGCTTTTCGGTGGCGTAGGACAGGAAGGTGCCGATCTCAGCGCCGCCAGCCGGCATGGCGCCGATCGGGAAGCCGATGAGGGTACCGCGCAGCCACGCCTTCCAGGAGCGTGCCCAGTCGGCCGCATTCATCCATACAGAGCCACGGACGGCCTCGACCTTGTCGGGCCCCTTGTCGCCCTGTGCAGCGATGTAGAGCGTCTCGCCGATGGCGAACATGGCAACGGCGAGCGTCGTGACTTCGATGCCGTCAAGCAATTCGGGAACGCCAAAGGAAAGACGTGCCTGGCCGGTCAGTTGGTCGATGCCGATGACTGAAAGCGCCAGGCCGACAAACAGCGATGTCAGACCGCGAAGGGTGCTGTCGCCGAAGGCGGAGGAAACGGTGACAAAGGCGAGAACCATCAGCGCGAAATATTCGCGCGGACCGAAAACCAGGGCCAGCTTGACGATGTAAGGCGCGATGAAGGCAAGAGCAAGCGTGGCGATCAGGCCGGCGACGAAGGAGCCGATCGCGGCCGTTGCCAGTGCGGGCCCGCCGCGACCCGCCCTCGCCATCTTGTTGCCTTCGAGCGCAGTCACGATCGAGGCGCTTTCACCGGGCGTGTTGAGCAGGATCGACGTGGTCGAGCCGCCATACATGCCGCCGTAATAGATGCCGGCAAACATGATCAGCGAGCCGCCGGGATCGAGACGGTAGGTGACCGGCAGCAGGAGCGCCACGGTCAGTGCCGGGCCGATGCCGGGCAGGACGCCGACCGCCGTGCCGAGCGTTACGCCGATCAGCGCGTAGAGCAGGTTCATTGGCTGCGCAGCAACCAGCAATCCCTGCATCAGGAATTCAAAAGTAGCCATGGTCGTCGGCCCTCTTAGAAGAACAGGCGTTCAAGCGGCCCCGCGGGCAGCGACAGGAGCAGCAGCTTGGCGAAGATCACCCACACGACAAAGCAGATCGCAATGCCGACGGGGAGCGAGAACCAAAGCTTGCGCTTGCCGAAACCGCGTGCGGTCAACGCGAACAGAATGCCGGTGGCGATCGAGAAGCCTGCAATGTTCAACAGCAGCATCTGGGCGGCAAGACCACCGACGATCCAGATAACCGGAGCGACTTCCTGGTGCTCACGCTCTGGAAAATCGCCGCGAAACGCTTCGATCGCGGTCCAGATCGCAAGGCCGAAAAGACAGCAGGCGATCGCATAGGGGACCGTCGTCGGCCCGACCTGGGAGTAGCCGGCAGCGCCCGTCAGGCGCGACACATCCCAGAAAATGAGTCCAGCGATAGCGGCGAGAACCACCGCGATGAAAAGCGCCGCCCGATCCGGGCGACGCGTTGCAGTTGAAGGGTGATGCCCCTTGATCATTTCACCAGTCCAATGTCCTTGAGAACGCCCTCGGTCGCCGCAACGTCCTTGTCGAGCTGGGCTTTGAACGCATCGCCGGCGAGATAGCTGTCCTGCCAGCCCTTGGTCTTCAGGACTTCCTGCCAGCCAGCGGACTTCGCGAGCTTCTCGATATCGGCCGAAACGGCGGCCTTCTGCTCGTCCGAGAGGCCAGGAGCGGCTGCGACCATGCGCCAGTTCTCGACGACGACGTCAACGCCCGATTCTTTCAGCGTTGGAGCATCGACGCCGGCAATGCGCTCGGCGCTGGAGACGGCGAGCAGGCGGAGCGTGCCGGCCTTGACCTGCGATTCGAACTCGCCGTAGCCCGAGATACCTGCGGTAACCTGGCTGCCGAGGATAGCAGCAAGCGCTTCACCGCCGCCGGAATAGGCGATGTAGTTGATTTTGGTCGGATCGACGCCGGCCGCCTTGGCGATCAGGCCAACGGCGATGTGGTCGGTACCGCCGGCCGAGCCGCCAGCCCAGGACACGGCGCCCGGATCCTTCTTCAGGGCTTCGACGAGGTCGCCCATGGTCTTGATGTCGGACGAGGCCGGAACGACGACCGCTTCGTATTCGCCGGTGAGACGCGCGATCGGCGTGACGTCCTTAAGAGTGACCGGGGACTTGTTTGTGAGGATTGCACCGACCATGACGTAGCCGCCGACGATCAGGGCGTTCGGGTTGCCCTTCTGCTGGCTTGCGAACTGGGCGAGACCGATGGTGCCGCCGGCGCCCGGCACGTTCTGAACCTGAACGTTGCCGGAGATGCCTTCCTGCTGCATGACCGTCTGCAGCGAACGCGCCGTCTGGTCCCAGCCGCCGCCCGGGTTTGCAGGTGCAATGATCGTGTAATCAGCGGCAACAGCCGGGAGCGACATCGCACCGGCGAGAATCGTTGCGAGGAAAATATGTTTCAAGGTCAGTCCTCCGTGAGGCGCGTTTTCACCGCGCACGTTGTTGCTGTGTGCGAAAGGGAAGACGGCGACGGGCTCTTTCGACCCTTATCGCTTGACCGGATTGGTGGCTTCCTCCCAGTACGCAACCGGCGGCCCGCCTCCACGGGTGCCAGTGACCTTAAGGCACCATAGAAAGCTGACATTTAGCTGACATCAAGCCCCGAATGCGAAAATCCTGCCTCATCGTTTACGGAATTTTAGGTTCTCGCATGCGCTGACAGGCGATGTTGCCGGTTCCCGGCGTTCAAATTGAGCCAGGTCCCGACCGGATTTCGCGACGGTACCACGAATCGTTGCTCGGATATTGCCGCCAGCCGGCCCGAGCCTAGGTATGAGGAGCAACGCCGACAAAGGCGAAGACGGTTTGCACCGGCCCCGCCTGAAGGCGAGCTCCGGCAAGGATGATGGGAGAGTAAATACGATGGCAAAAGCGACGACCAAGGCGAAAAACGACGATGCGGCAGAAGCCGCCGCTTCTGCCTCCGGGCAGATTGACGCGAGGATCGCGGAACTTGGCGACTGGCGCGGTGCGACGCTTGCGAAGATACGCAAGCTGATCAAGGAAGCGGATCCTGACGTCGTCGAGGAATGGAAATGGCGAGGCGTCCCGGTCTGGGAGCATGCCGGCATCATCTGTACCGGCGAGACCTATAAAGCGGTTGTGAAAATGACTTTCGCCAAGGGGGCAGCACTCGACGATCCGGCAGGTCTTTTCAATTCCAGCCTTGACGGCAATGTCCGGCGCGCCATCGATATCCACGAGGGCGAGGCGATCGACGAGGAGGCGTTGAAGGCGTTGGTGCTTGCTGCCGTCGAACTGAACCTTTCCGCGCAGGCCCTACGGTCCGGGCGTACGCGGAACAAGGCTTAAGCCTGAAGCTGGCGGGATTTGCGATCGGACCGGGAGCGCCGCGCTTCCGGTCCGTCGTCTTCAATGGAGCCTCAGAACCTCGTTCCATTTGGCAATCAGCCGTGAGCGCTTTACCTGATCGAGATAGACCATCAGTCCCGGGCTTACCGGGACGGGGCGCAACTGGCCGCCAAGCATCTCCTGCATGGTGTTGGCGGTATTTTCACCCGCGACCTCTGGGCTGACGGCCGGGATTTGCAACTCCCGGGCCATAATCGTCTGGCCTTCCTTCGACATGAAGAATTCAAGGTAGCGCCGGCCGAGGTCGGGGGAGGCGGCAGCTTGCGGGACGAGGCCGATGCGCGACATCACCACGGTATAATCCTTCGGCAGAACGATGCCGACATCCGGATGCCGTGCCGCCCAGTCCGCCGCATAGGATCCGAGGATGTTGTAGCCGAGCACGAAGCGGCCGTCGGCGACACGCTCGAGGATTGCTTCGCTCGTCGAGTAGAGTTTGACGCCGGCCGCCCCCATCGCCTGGATGACATCCCAGATATCGCCGAACTGTTCCTGGTCGCGCGACATGAAGAGGAAGCCGACGCCGGACCGCTCGATGTCATAGGTTCCGATCCTGCCGAAGACGGCCGCGCCCTGGCGCTTCAGGTAATCGACGAATTCCGCGCGCGTCGACGGCGGTTTCTCCTTGGTGAAGCTCGGCTTGTGATAGACGAAGACGGCAGGCTCGAAGGTCAGCGCATAAGCCGTGTTGCGCCAGTTGGCCCAGGCGGGCCAGCGGTCGCTCATCGGCAGGTCGCTGCGCTGGGCGTAACCGTCGTTGCTGAGCTTGACTTGCAGGTCCATGGCGGAAGAAAAGGCGAAGTCCGCCGTCTTCATTCCGGCGTCGGTCTCCTTGATGATGCGGTCGTAGATTTCTCCGGTCAGCATGTCCTCATAGCGCACGGCAACATCCGGATTGGCCCGCTGGAAACCGATGATCATCGGCTTTGCGAGCGGCTCGTCGAGCGATGAATAGACGACCAGCGTGCGCACGTCCGCTTTGCCGGAAAGAGCTGGGAATATGATGGGGGCCGCAAGGAGCAGCTGGGGACAAAGAGCAAAAAAAAGAAAAGAAATCAAGAACCGCATGAATCCACAATGCCTCAGTGTCGCACCGTTCACAAGCAAGGCGTCGGCGGATAAGGTGGTCGGGGGAGTGATGATAATTGCGTATCTTGCTTGTTGAGGACAACCAGGACCTGGCCGAGGGCCTGTCGGCGATCTTGCGCGGCAGTGGCTATGCCGTTGACGTCGTCAGTGACGGTGCGTCGGCGCATGCGGTGGCCGCCACCGAAACGTTCGATCTTGTCATTCTCGATCTCAATCTGCCGGAAATGGATGGCCTCGATGTGCTGAGGGCGATGCGTGCTCGCCAGAACCGCGCCGCGGTCTTGATCCTGACGGCAAGGGGCGCGCCCGAAGAGCGGATCAAGGGGCTCGACCTCGGCGCCGACGACTACATGATCAAACCTTTCGACGTCGGCGAGCTCGAAGCGCGCGTGCGCGTGCTCTTGCGCCGTCAGGCGGGCCTCAGGGCCTCGACCGTCAGTTACGGCAATGTGTCACTCGATCTCAACACCCGCAGCTTCTCGTCCGGCGGCGCGCCGATCGAGATCCCGGCGCGCGAGCTCGGACTTCTCGAGCTTCTGTTCATGCGTGCCGGCAAGGTGGTCGCCAAGGATGCGATCATGCAGTCGCTGACAGGGTTCGACGACGACTTGAGCCCCAACGCGATCGAGCAATATGTCAGCAGGCTGCGCAAGAGGCTCGCACCGCATGGGCTGACCGTGCGCACCGCCCGCGGCATCGGCTACTATCTCGACAAAGCGGCCGGGCCGGAATGAGGACGACGGTCTATTCCCTCCGCCGGCGCCTGCTTGGCTGGCTGTTGATCTCGACGGTGGTGATCGGGGTCATTGCACTGATGGATACCTACCGCGAGGCCGTGACGACCGCCAACGTCGTTTCCGATCGGGTGCTTGCCGGCTCGGCGCTGGCAATCGCCGAGCGCGTGGTCGTGGCGGAAGACGGGTCGCTCGAAGTCGACATCCCCTATGTCGCGCTGGAAATGCTGACGTCGGCCGCGCAGGACCGGGTGTTCTACCGGGTCGACGGCCCGCCCGGCCAGTTCATCACCGGCTACCAGACGCTGCCGTCGCTGGCGGAGGAGCCCGGCGCATCGACCACATTTGCGGATTCGATCTTCCGCGGCGAACCGATCCGCATTGCCGCCCTTCGCCGCTCCGCGTCAACCGGCATCAATTCCGTGCCCTTCGTGGTCACGGTTGCCGAAACGACAATCGCGCGCCGACATCTGGCGCAGACGATCTTGGTGCGCTCGGCGCTCCGCCTCGGCATGATGATTGCCGGTGCGGCGGTGATCGTCTGGATCGCCGTTACCTTTTCCTTGCGCCCGCTCTACAGGCTGGGTGACGCGATCTCGGAGCGCAGTCCGGACGATTTGCATCCGATCGGCGAGCGGGTTCCGAACGAAGTCCAGGGTCTCGTCGATACGGTCAATTCCTTCATGGGGCGCTTGCAGTCGGCGCTCGATGCGCTTCGCAATTTCACCGGCAATGCCAGCCACCAGCTGCGCACGCCGCTCGCCATCATCCGCACGCAACTCGCCCTGGCGCAACGCGCCGGCTCGATCGAGGAGACGAGAAGTGCTGTGAAAAAGGCCGACGAGGCGGTCGCCAATGCCGAGCGCATTCTGGGGCAGTTGCTGCTGATGGCGAAGATCGACGCTGCCGGCAAGGACGAAACCGGTTCGCTCGAGCGCATCGATTTGGTCGAACTGGTGCGGGAGATAACGGCAGAGCATGTGCCGGCGGCCGGCGACGCGGATATCGATCTCGGCTTTGACGGTGAGGGTGAGGCTTTCATCCGCGCCGAGCCGTTGCTCATCGGTGAACTCCTCAAGAACCTGATCGGCAACGCGCTGCTTTATGCCGGCCGCGGTGCGGAAGTGACGAGCCGTGTCTTTGCGCGGGAGGTTTCGGTGTCGCTGGAGGTGGAGGATAACGGACCCGGCATTCGGCCGGAATTGCACGAGACGGTGCTCAGGCGTTTCGAGCGCGGCGGCAGTGATGCTCCGGGCTCCGGGCTCGGGCTGCCGATCGTCGAAGAAATTGCCGAGCTTTACGGCGCGACGACCAGCCTCAGCGAGGGGGCTGACGGCCGCGGCCTCAAGGTGACCATCCGCTTTCCAGCGGGCTAAGCACGAATAGGCTCAACCCGGCGCCGCCAAATGCGGGCCGGTTAAGCGAAAGCCATCTGCGAGCGGTCAGCCGACACGTTCACAGGGCTGGGGCAATTCAGGTTTTTTGGGGTCTTGCTTAGCGGCCGCGGTGGCCGAAGAAGGAAGCTGTCTCGCGGGTCTGTACCCGCAGCATCGCGTTCCAAAGCTGAAGAACGAAACGCGGCTGAAACTGGCTCGCAAGCTTGCGCTGCGACAACATGGGAAGTCTCCAATAGTTTTGAACGCCTGTCTTATAGTGCATCGCCAAGGATCTTGCCAGAGCGCGTGCGCCGGGGCAGCCCTGCGCGCCAAGCATATGTGGAAAACGGCTTGAGACTGGCGATATAGCCTTCTGAACAAAATAAAATGCCGGGATGACTTTCGTCATCCCGGCCAGTTGGCTTCACTGGGAGGAGAGTATTGCTTTCAGGACTCAGGCCTTCTTGCGGTTCTTCTGTCGATAGACGTCGATGACGACAGCCGCGACGATGATCAGGCCCTTGACGATTTCCTGGTAGTAGGCGTCGACCCGAAGGAAGGTGAAGCCTGAGGTCATGACGCCAAGAATGATGGTGCCGATGACCGTGCCGGTGACCCGGCCGACGCCACCCGTTAGCGAGGTTCCGCCGATAACGGTCGCGGCGATCGCGTCCAGTTCGTACATAACGCCCATGCCGGCCTGTGCGGTCTGGGCACGGGCGGCGGTGACGACACCAGCCAGCCCGGCCAGCATGCCGGCGATGGCATAGACCTTGATCAGGTGCGCCTCGACATTGATGCCGGAGACACGGGCTGCCTGCACATTGGCGCCGATCGCATAGGTGAACTTGCCGTAGCGGGTGTAGCGCAGCGCGATGTGGAAGATGAGCGCGACGACCAGGAAGACGATGACGGGCCAGATGCCGGTTCCGATGAAGTTGAACTGATCGGTGAGGCCCGAGACCGGCTGGCCCTTGGTGTACCACTTGGAAATGCCGCGTGCCGAAACCATCATGCCGAGTGTGGCGATGAAGGGCGGGATTTTGGTGCGGGCGATCAGCTGACCGTTGATAAAGCCGGCAAGTAGCCCGATGCCGATGCCAAGCCCGATCGGAACGATTGCCGGCATGTCGGTCAAGGATGGATAGAGCGCGCGCGGCCAGGTGGAGGCCTGGGCGACGCTTGCCGAGATCATCGCCGTCATGCCGACGACGGAGCCAGAGGACAGGTCGATGCCGCCGGTGATGATGACCTGGGTCACGCCGACGGCGATGATGCCGATCACGGACACCTGCAGGATCATGATCGTCAGGCGCTGCGGGTTCATGAGGAAGCTCTGGCCGACGAAAATCCAGCCGAGGATCTCATAGACCAGCGCGATGCCGATCAAGACCAGGAAGATGTTGAATTCAGGCGGCAAGCGGCGCCTTGTCCCTGAGAGCGGTGCGCTCGCGCCCTGTGCGGCGACATTGGTATCCATTTTCAGTCCTCCCTTTGGGGTCGTTTCCCGCTCAGCTCGCGGCGAGCTCCATGACCTTGATCTGGGTTGCTTCGGCCCTGTCGAGGAAGCCGGTGACGCGGCCCTCGTGCATGACCATGATGCGGTCGCTCATACCGAGCACCTCGGGCATCTCCGAAGAGATCATGATGACGGCGACGCCGTTGCGCGCGAGTTCGGTGACGAGACGGTGAATTTCCGCCTTGGCGCCGACATCGATGCCGCGTGTCGGCTCGTCGAGGATGAGGATGCGCGGATTGGTGAGCAGCCAGCGGCCGATCAGCACCTTCTGCTGATTGCCGCCCGATAGGTTCTCGATGCGCTCCTGCAGGTTCGGCGTCTTGACACGTAGCTTGCGGCTCATTTCTTCGCAGGCCGCCGTGACCTGTTTTTCGGTGACGAAGCCGCCCTTGACGAAGCGGTCCTGAAGCACGGCGATCTGCATGTTTTCGAGAATGTCGAGGATCAGGAGACAGCCAGTGTCCTTGCGATCTTCGGTGAGAAACGCCATGCGGTTCCTGATCGCCTTGTTCGGGCTGTCGATCGAAAGGGTCTTGCCGTCGATCGAAATCGCGCCGGAGCTTGCAGGCGTGACGCCGAAGAGGGTTTCGGCGACGTTCGAGCGCCCGGAGCCGACGAGGCCGGCAATGCCGAGGATTTCGCCGGCGCGGACGTCGAAGGAGACGTCGCGGAAGACGCCGTCAAGCGCGAGGTTCTTGACCGACAGGACAACGTCGCCGATCGGCACTTCCTCCTTCGGAAACATCTGGGTGATCTCGCGACCAACCATCATGCGGATGATGTCGTCGCGGGTAACGTCGCTCGACGCGTGCGTGCCGATGAACTTGCCGTCGCGAAACACCGAGAACTCGTCGGCGATCTCGAATAGCTCGTTCATCTTGTGGGTGATGTAGACGATGCCGATGCCCTGTTCGCGCAGGTCCCGAATGATTTCGAAGAGGTGGGCGACCTCGCGCTCGGTCAGCGCAGACGTCGGCTCGTCCATGATCAACACGTCGGATTCGTAGGAGACCGCCTTGGCGATCTCGACCATTTGGCGGTTGGCCACTGACAGGTGACGCACTTCGATTTCAGGATCGATCTTGATTTTCAGGCGGTCGAACAGACGCGCGGTGATGCGCTTCATCTCGCCGTGATCGACGAAGCCAAAGCGGTTCTTCGGTTCCCGGCGGATCCAGATGTTTTCCGCGACCGTCATGAACGGCATCAGGTTCAGCTCCTGATGGATCATGGCGATGCCGTTTTCGAGGGCGTCGAGCGGCGATTTCAGCCGGATTTCGGCACCTTTAAGCTTCACGTCACCTTTGTCGGGCGTGTAGATGCCGGCGAGGATCTTCATCAGCGTCGATTTGCCGGCGCCGTTTTCGCCCATCAGCGCATGTACCGTGCCGCGCTTCAGCTTGAACTCGACATCGTCGAGCGCGACGACGCCAGGGAATTCCTTGCGGATCCCTTCCGCAGAAAGAAGATATTCGGCTTTGGGTACCGCGCCGCTGGCGCGCACGGCTGCCATCGTTGTCGGACTGAGCGTCATGTTCCTTGCCTCCCCGTCGTTTCCGGCTGTCGCGGAAAGTCCTCGTCGCTGGCGGGTGACCAGCCCATCTTACCGCATGCGGCATCCATTGGACGCAGGCATTTGCGGACGGACTTGCATTTTAAAGGGGGAGCGCGGGTTTGCCCGCGCTCCCGACTGTGGCGATCAGTTCTTCGCCTGGTACTTGTCGAGGTTGTCCTTGGTGACGAGCTCGAAGGGAATGTAGACCTTCTTGTCCACCGGCTCGCCCTTTGCGAGCTTCAGTGCGGCGTCGACCGAGCCCTTGCCCTGGCCGGCGGCGTTCTGGAACACCGTGACGTCGAGATCGCCGGCGGCCATGGCTGCCAGAGCGTCCTGCGTTGCGTCGATGCCGCCGATGACGACGCTGTCCATCGAACGACCGGCGGCCTTCAGCGCCTGGATCGCGCCGATCGCCATTTCGTCGTTGTTGGAGATGACGGCGTCAAACTCAAGACCGGCCGAAAGCCAGTTCGTCAACAGGTCCGAGCCCTGCGTACGCGACCAGTTGGCGGTCTGCTCCTCGACGATCTCAATGCCCTTGCACTGGTCGGTGGCAAGTACGTCGTGGATGTCCTTGGTGCGCATGCGGGCGGCCTGGTTGGACAGTTCGCCCATCATCACGACGGCCTTGCCCTTGCCGCCAAGCATCTTGCAGATTTCCTGCGTCTGCAGCGTGCCGGATTCCTGCTCGTTCGATGCCACGAAAGCCTGCTTTTCCGGCAGCGTGTCGACATTGACCGGTTCGCGGTTGACGTAGACGAGCGGGATGCCGGCATCCGCAGCGATCTTCGACATGGCAGCCGTCGCATCGGTATCAACCGGGTTGACGATGATCGCGGTCACGCCGGCGGCGATGAAGTTCTGGATCTGGCTCTGCTGCTTGGAGACGTCGTTCTGCGCGTCTTCGATCTGCAGTTCGACGCCATCGAGCGTCTTGGCGTAGTCGGACATGCCGTTGCGCAAGACCGTCAGGAAGTTGTCGTCGAAAAGGGCCATGGACACGCCGATGGTCTCGGCATGGGCTGCCGTCGACATCATCATCGCCAGCGCTGTGCTGAGCACAAATTTCTTCATTGTCTTTCTCCTCCACAATGGTGCCCGGCGACACCTTCTCCTGCCGGGGATGCAATGCCGGATTGCGCTCATTCATTTCAAAAGCGGCACTCCCGCTGCGCTTTCGAATAAAACGGAATAAACGAACCGGCAAATTGCGATTACGGAATATGTATTCCATTTTATACGGGCGCCGTCAAGGCCTGATGCGGCGCCCGCTGTTGATTTGCCCGCCTCGCGCCGGGGGAGCTTAGATATGGCTTCGGATGTAATCCACGCTCTGTCCCACCGCGGCGGCGGGATCCGCCAATCCGTGGACTTCGGCGGCGAATGGCTCAAAGGAAAGTGGCCCCCCATAACCCGCCGCGCGCATGCGCCGAATCTGTCCTACATTGTCGAGCAGGTCGCTCCGATCGACGAGAACGCGGTGCGAATCACGTAGATCCGCCACCGCGACACGTTCATCCGCGACCCCGGAAATATGGATGAGGCCGGTCATCTCAGGATAGATTGCAGGTTCGCCGGCGAGGTGGTGGTGGAACGTGTCGTGCACCAGTCGGAAGGTCTTTTCGCCGTCGACTGCCTTGATTGCGTCAACAGCTTCCGTCTTCGAGCGCAGCGAGCAGATCTGGAAGCCGAGCGGTTCGACGAGGCCGATGATTCTGGCCGTTTCGAGCATCGGTTTCAGTGCCGCCAAAGCTTTGCGAAGGTTTTCCTGCCGCTCGCCATCGGCCTGGCCCGTGCCATCATTGACGGGAACGAGGACAAGGGCCTTGGCGCCGCAGTCGCGCGCATAGGCGATCAGTTCTTCGGCTTCGGCCTGACGGGTCTCGTTCCATTCGTTGAAACGTTGAAGGGCATTGATCGAGATGATCGTGATGCCGTGACGGCTGGCGAGTACGGCGACATCCTTCGCCGGGGTACCGTCGAGGATCGCGTTACCGGCGAGATCGTTGCGGATTTCGACAGAAGTCATGCCGAGCGATCTGGCGAGTTCGAAAAAGGCACCAAGCGGCAGGTTCGGCGTCGTCATGTGATTGAGGGCGAAGGGCAGGGCGGTCACGGGAATGTCTCCTCCAGTGGGATGGGTCAAAGGCTATAAATAGAACGTTCATTCCATTTATAGCCTTGCGGACAATTCACCAACTGTTGGAGCGCAGTCAAAGCGCGCAACGCGCAAAGGTCTTGCATCCCTGCAAGATTGCCTTTCGTTAATGATGGAATTCCATCAGGGTCCGCTAGATATTCTCCGGCGTAAAAAGGTCGAAGGGAAGGAAAGTTTGCCCCGGCGCCCCGGTCGGGCCTTTGTCGATCGCCTGGATCATCAGGTTGATCGTTTCCCGGGCGAGCGCGGGAGTCGGGGTCGATATCGCCAGTGTCACGACATCGTCGCCAAGGGCCGCACGGGAATCCGGTGTCAACTCGTTGACGACAGCGATCAGTTTTCCCTCAAGCTTTTCCTCGCGGATCGCCGAGATCGCCCCTTCCATCCCGCCGCCGCAGACATAAAAGCCGATCAGGTCCGGGTGGCGCTGCAGCAAATTGAGTGTCGCTTCATGGGTGATCTCGGCGGTGTCGAGGTTGACCATCGTATCCAGCACTTCGAAATCAGGTGCGTGCTCGCGAAAATAGGAACGAAAGCCAATCTCCCGAATCTCGTGGCCGAGAAAGCGGTGGCTGCCGACGAAGGCTGCGACCTTGCCAGGACGTTTGGCCGCCTTGGTGATCATCCACGCGGCCGTGCGGCCGACTTTGTGATTGTTGAGGCCGACATAACCTTCACGGACGCCAGCCGCAAAATCCGATAGCAGGGAGAAGACCGGAATGCCGCGTTCCTTGAGTTCCTCGATTGCGGTGGTCACTGCCGGGTAGTCGGGAGCGACGAGCGCAATGGCCTGGTTGCGCAATGCGGCGGCCCGAAGCTTCTCCGTGATGGCCGATGGAGTGGAATTTGCCACAAAATCGACCTGGGCAAAGACGCGGGCATGCGACAGCGACAGTGCCGCGTTTTCGATTTCCTTCGCGACTGTTTGGTAGAAAGCCTGCTCCGGCTTTTGCAGCACAAAGCCAAGCCTGTATTGCGGCAGGTCCTCAAAGACGCGCTGCCGGATCAAGCCCACGGCGTGATAGCCGATTGATTTAGCAGCCTCATAGACCCGGCGCGCGGTTTCCTCGCGCACGGGATGGCGCCCGTTGAGTACGCGGTCGACGGTGGCGACGCTGACGCCCGCAGTGCGCGCAAGGTCGGCAATTGTCGGTCGGTTGCTCATCGCGTCTCCTGATAGGTTTGCATCATGACTGAAATTTGAATGATGACATCATTTGAGAGAATATATCATTGCTGCATTGAGACCTGGCAAAAGTCAACCTATCGTCATTGCACGACATGAGACGTCGCCGGCCAGATCGGGTCGGCCCGCGGAGGGGAGCGCAAACGACGATGATGTTGACGAAGCGAGACTACAGCCTGCTTGGCCGAGATGCTGAGGCAGCCGTCGCCAACGGTCTCTCGGCCGCAGAGTGGTATCACACCGACATTCCGCGCAAGCAGATGAAGGAACTGATGAAGCGCGAGGATGGGCCGGCCATCCGCGACACCGCGATCTGGCTCGGTTTTCTCGTTCTGTTCGGTGCACTGGGCATCACCCTGTGGGGCACCTGGTGGGCCGTCCCGTTCTTCCTTGCATATGGCGTTCTCTATGGTTCCGCCTCCGACAGCCGTTGGCACGAATGCGGCCATGGCACGGCCTTCAAGACAATGTGGATGAACGACGTCGTCTACCAGATCGCCTGCTTCATGATCATGCGCAATCCGGTCACCTGGCGCTGGAGCCACACCCGCCACCACACGGATACGGTGATCGTCGGCCGGGATCCCGAAATCGCGGTCATGCGGCCGCCGGATCTGCTGCGCCTCGTCCTCAATTTCTTCGGTATGCTCGACGTTTGGCACGCGATGATCGACATGGTGCGCAACACGTTCGGCATCATCAGCGCCGAGGAAGCGACTTTCATCCCCAAAATGGAGCAGCCGAAGGCGATCCTGGTCGCACGCATCTGGTTTGCGATCTATGCAGCCACCATCGCCGCCAGTTTCTATCTCGGCTCGATCCTGCCGCTGATGCTGATCGGTCTGCCCAGGCTCTACGGTGCCTGGCACCACGTGCTGACCGGGCTGCTGCAGCACGGCGGCTTGGCCGACAACGTGACCGACCATCGGCTGAACAGCCGCACCGTTTACATGAATCCGGTGAGCCGCTTCGTCTATTGGAACATGAACTACCATGTGGAACACCACATGTTCCCGATGGTGCCCTATCACGCGCTGCCGAAGCTGCACGCCATGATCAGGCACGATCTGCCGGAGCCGAACCCGTCGATGCTGCACGGCTACCGAGAAATGATCCCGGCCTTTCTGCGACAGTTGCGGAACGAAGATTACTTCCTGAAGCGCGAGCTGCCGGCGACGGCAAAGCCCTACCGGGAAGAATTTCACAGCGATGCGATCGTGCACGCAGCCTAATAACCAACCGATGCCAGGGAATGGGAGGAAATCATGAGCGGAAACTGGGTTGAAGTCTGCGCAGCGGACGAAATCGACGAAGAAGATGTTATCCGTTTCGATCACGGCGGACGCACCTTTGCGGTCTACCGCAGCCCGGACGACGAGTATTTTGCCACCGACGGGCTCTGCACCCACGAGCATATTCATCTCGCCGATGGCCTCGTGATGGACGACATCATCGAATGTCCGAAGCACAACGGCCGCTTCAACTACAAGACCGGTCAGGCCAAGGGCGCTCCCGTTTGCGTCAACCTGAAGACCTATCCGGTGAAGGTCGAGGCCGGAAGCGTGTTCATCGCGCTCGGCTGAAGCCGCTCTCGATAGGATTGGGCTCGTCGCGGCGGGCAGGGAGGTTGAGATGGGTTCCATCGTCATCGTGGGCGCCGGCGAATGTGGCGCAAGGGCCGCCTTTGCCCTCAGGGAAAAGCAATACGACGGTAAGATCACACTGATCGGCGCCGAAACGCATCTTCCCTATGAGCGGCCGCCTCTTTCGAAGGAAGGGCTCAAGGCAGAGGTCGCGCCGAAATATGTCGCTGATGCCGAGCGCTACGCGGCAGCAGGGATCGAAGTGCTGACGGATATCCCGGTCATGGCCATCGATCGCGCCGAAAAGCGCGTGACGCTCGCAGACGGAAGCAGCATCGCCTATGACCGGCTGTTGTTGACGACCGGTGCGCGGGCGCGAACCATCGCCGGTTTAGATGAGGCGTCACGCCGCATCCGCACGCTTAGAACCCATGCCGATTCTGAAGAGATCCGCCGCGAACTTTCGCCCGGTCGCAAGCTTGCGATCATCGGCGGTGGCTTCATCGGTCTGGAGCTCGCCGCTACGGCGCGCCGACTCGGCGCTGCCGTATCGCTTATCGAAGGGTTGCCGCGCATCCTTTCGCGCGGCGTGCCGGAGGAGATCGCTGCAATCGTTGCCGCGCGGCATCGTGCAGAAGGCGTCGACATACGATGCGACGCGAAGATCGAACGTATCGACGCGGACGAAGGCCGTGCGCGCGTCGTTCTCGCAGGCGGTGAGACAATTGAGGCCGATCTCGTCGTCGTTGGCATTGGCGCGGTCCCGAACACTGACCTTGCAGCCGTCGCCGGCCTTTCAATCGAGAACGGCATTGCGGTCGACGCAACGCTTCAAACGAGCGATCCCGATATCTATGCCGCCGGCGATTGCTGCTCGTTCCCGCTCTGTCACTATGGGGATCGCCGAATACGCCTTGAGGCATGGCGCAATGCGCAGGATCAGGGAACGCTCGTTGCCGGCAATTTGCTCGGCGGTGGCGAGGCGATCACCACTGTGCCGTGGTTCTGGTCCGACCAGTATGATCTGACGCTGCAGATCGCAGGGCTTGCCGACGGCGCTGCGACGATCGTGCGGCGTGAACTCGGTGACGACGCTTTTATTCTTTTCCACCTCGACGATACCGGTCGGCTGCTTGCGGCCTCCGGCATCGGACCGGGCAATGCGGTCGCGCGCGACATCCGGCTTGCAGAAATGCTGATTGCAGCCGGAAAGCGGCCGGATCCGCAGGCGCTCATCTCGCCCGAAACCAAGCTTAAAGCACTCCTCGCCGCCTAGCGCGAGAAGCAAATCTCGCCCTGTTTCCATGATTTCCGGAGCCTTCTCATGAAAAGCCACCGTCCGACCGTTGCCGATCTTTTGTCGATGAAGGGCAAGCGCCAGCTCACCATGCTGCGTGTCGAAACGCTTGATGAGGCCGAAGCGGCGGAGGCCGCCGGCATCGATCTCGTTTCCGTCCCGCCGGCGCTCTTAGGGCCCGAGTTTCGAGAGGTGGCGCCGACCTGTTTTGCCTTTCCGGGCCTCGAATACGGCGACTACGTCACCGCGGAAGACTATATGCGCGCGGCCTTCAAGGCGCTGAAGGCCGGCGGCGATGCGGTCTACTGTGCGTCAGGGCTTTCCACCGTCCGGCGGATGCGCGAGGAGGGCATTCCCGTCTGCGGCCATGTGGGTCTCATCCCTTCCAAGGCCACCTGGACCGGCGGCTTTCGCGCCGTCGGCAAGACCGCGGCGAGTGCGCTCGAGATCTGGCGACAGGTCAAGGCGCTTGAGGAAGCCGGCGCCTTCGCGGCAGAAATCGAGGTCGTCCCGGGCGAAGTTGCAGCACCGATCAGTGCCAGAAGCTCGATGCTGATGCTCTCGATGGGGGCGGGGTCAGGCTGCGACGCCCAATATCTGTTTGCCGCCGACGTGCTCGGCAGCAATCGCGGCCACGTGCCGCGCCACGCCAAGACCTATCGCAACTTTGCCGCCGAATACGACCGGCTTCAGCGCGAACGTATCGCCGCATTCTCGGAGTTTGCCGAGGATGTGCGCTCGGGCAGGTATCCGCAGGAGGGGCACCTCGTCGGTATCGACGGCGCGGAATTGCGCACATTTTTGGCCGAACTCGAGCGGGGTTAGAGCCTGGATGGCTTGCGCGGAAGAGGGTGCTTGGTATAGTCCACGCGCCAATTCAACTTTTCTTTCCGCGACGGATCACGATTTGAGCGCCCTTCTTCAGGACAGTCTCACCTTTGTCGGCTTGCTGGCAGCGATTTATGCGGCGACGGTGGCGCTGTACTTCATCCTCGGCTACGGCACCACCTGGCTCAACGACCGTAACCCGGAACGTCGCATCCAGAAGGGGCGACGCGGCGAGAAGCGCAAGGCCATCGAGATCCGCCAGAGTATGGCCTCGATCCTCGTCACCTGCACGTCGGTCGCGATCGGCCTTTTCGTCCAGTACAAGGGATGGGCGCTGTTCTCGCCCTGGGACTTCAGCTGGTGGACGGCCGTTCCGCTCTTCGTGCTCTGCATGGTGCTCTTCGACGCCTGGTTCTATTTCGCTCATCGGCTGCTGCACACCAAGCTCTTCTATAAGTATCATCTCCTGCATCACCGCAGTGTCGCGCCGACGGCCTGGAGCAACGATTCGATCGGTCTGGTGGATACGGCCATGTGCCAGGGCTACTACGCCGTCATCACGCTTCTCGTGCCATTCCCGCCGATCATTCTTCTCGCGCATAGGCTTTTAGACCAGATCAACGGCACCTTTGGGCACGCGGGCTTTGAATATTTCGCCTCGCGCACCGCGCGCTATCCCTGGCCGATGCTTTGCACGACCTATCACGACCAGCACCACGCCGAATTCAAATACAACTACGCGAACTATTTCTCGTTCTGGGACCGCGTGATGGGGACAGTCGCGCCGAATTATGATCGGCGGGTAGAGGCTTTTGAAGGCGAGGCGCCTGCGCTCAAATTGCGACAATCACTCGAGGAACGGAACGTCGTCGAACGGCCTGTTGTCGACTAATTCTAGGCAGATTTCCGAACATGCTGTAGATGACGGAGCAGCCATTCCGCCAGAGATCCGCTGGTACCCCCCGCTTGGACCGTGGGCCTAACGGCTGTCGTTGGGCGCCGGCAGATTTCTGACACCCCGCGAAGGGTGTTACCCAATGAGCCCTGACACCACCGAATCGAGAGCCTCTCTCACATTGATTCGAGCTTCTTTCGACTCCGAGCTTGGACATGTGGTCAAGATCGAAGTGTATTTGGCAAATGGAGTTACTGAGACGACGTGATCGGGGTTCACGTACACAGGAGCGTTATTATCTCCGGCCAAGGTAAACTTCACCAATCGCATCGCGCTAACCCTGTCTGTCGCGTGGTTTTCTTCCGTGGCGATTGCTACGCGACCCACAGCAATCACCTTGCGCTATCATCGATCCAAGAGACCGGACTGTCCGGCGGGAGATCGGTCTCGCCTGCAACGAGAAAAACATAGGAGATTTCTTGATTGCCCACCTAGTTACTTCTCGCCAGCCTTCTTGTAATGGTTTTGTCCAAAAAACTCGATACCGTTTTTGATTGGAAGATGATGAGAGAGGTTAATCGAGTCGAGTTTAGTGTTGCACTTGCAGGTGCCGCGGACCGTTACGCCGATCGACCAATCAGGGTTTCGGTCTATGATCCCGACCATCGACTCGGACGCCGCCCACAGCTTCTTTTCAAGCGACGTGATCGGACGCCTACCACGGTCCTTCGCTCCTTCCTGATTGATCGGACGGGTCGCGGACGTTTCTACGGTTGGACACCGGTACAATTGGACGCAATCGGTTTGGCCGTCGACCCGGAAACCGCGAACGACACCGCCAAAATCGAGCCGGAGATCAGGATTCGTCGCCTAAGTCTCATCGAGGTCGCCGCCCTTATCGCATGTCGACGTACACTTACCTTCTTTCAAATCATTCGCCTTTTCCTCGCCGGCAATAAGAAGGGCGCAGCGTTTCGGTTCGTTCGGCAATGCGATGCGCTCTCCGCTCCTGACTACAGCGATTGGATAGAAGCCCAAGCACTCGCCGAGAAGAATGAAGCTCGCATGGATGGACAAGTCTCCCAAAGGAGCCTGCGGGTACTTGTTTCTATTGATGGCGGGGACGCGCTCGCGGTCGAAGAAACCAGAGATTCGTTGAATGCCCAGTCTTGGCGGTGCTTTGAGGAAGCCACTTCGGCGGATGTCGCGAAGCTGATTGAATTCAAAAAGGCGGATAAAGACACTCTCTGGATACGGCTTCCGGGCGGCGTGCGCCTTGCTGAGCGCGCACTCGAGAGATTGGCGGAGCCATTCGCCCTCTCTGAAGATGTTGCGATATGTTATTCTGACGAAGACCGTATTAGCGTTCGAGGCGAGCGCTTTGCCCCATTCTTCAAGCCCGCTTGGAACGCGCCACTCGTGCGCTCAGGCTGGCTTCCATTGGAGGGTGCGGTTTTTCGCGTGGTCCACATACCGAGAGGCGTTGCTGTGGAAAGTGCCTCCAGTGCAGAGATTGCGCTCGCAGTTGCGCAGGCGCGGACAGGCGATATTTTGCATTTGCCACGGGTCCTACTGCACCGTGGACAATCGTGCTATTCATCCCCGACCCACGCCGAGGTTGTTCAGCCGAGGCGCGAACGGCCAGCGGTCAGCATAATTATTCCGACGCGGGACAGGGCTGAGCTGCTTGAGGCTTGCCTTAAGGGACTGTTCGAAAACACCGCCCCTGCAGATCTTGATGTCATCGTCATTGACAATGAAAGCACCGAACCAGCCACGTTGGCGCTGTTCTCGCGGTATCAGCAGTCAGGGCTCATCCGTCGGATACCTCTTCCCGGAGCTTTTAATTTCTCTCGCGCCTGTAACATTGGTGTCGATTCAGCCCAGCACGACCTCATACTTTTGCTGAACAATGACGTGGAACCTATTGATTGCCATTGGCTCGAGTGTCTAGCAGGTGAGCTCGATGATCCCACTGTCGGAGCTGCCGGAAATTTGCTCCTTTTTCCCGATGGCTTCGTTCAACATGGCGGAGTGACGCTCGGTGCGGGGACAGTCGCGCGACACAGCTTTCACTTTCGCGATCCAAAGGACGGTAGCGACAGGGGGCTTTTGTGCCAACGTCGTGATATGTCAGCTGTCACTGCGGCCTGTTTGCTGACGCGCAGGGACTTGTGGCACCGCCTTCGCGGCATGGACGAACAAAATCTGACGGTCGCATTCAACGATGTGGACTACTGCCTGAAACTCCGGGAAGCAGGCTTCCGTATTGTCTGGACGCCGGCAGCGGCTATGTTGCATAGAGAAAGCGTCTCGCGTGGTGCCGACGACACGCCGCAGAAGCTTAAGCGCTTCGCGGGGGAGGAGCGCGCCATGCATGAGCGCTGGAGTGATGCGTTGAAAGCAGACCCTTACTACAATCCGAACCTCTCGCTCATTGCCGAAGAATTCGTTCTCGAAGCTCATCCGAGAACTCTTGCTGCGAGGTCGAGTGCTTGAGCCGCTTGCGTGAACGCTTGGCCCGCTGGATCGAGCGGCGGCTACCTCGACCACGTCTGCGGGAGGGCGGTACCGGTCGTCCGCGACGGCCGGTGAAGCGGATCATTGTTTTCGGCCGGATACCGAACCCAACCTTCGACTACTACCTCGCAGCCCGCCTTGAAGCGCCGGATATGCCGCCGTATGAGGTTGCGGACATTCGCGGAGGCGAAGTGCCGGCCGTGGACGCCGACGGAGCATTTGTCATCATCTGTCGCTACGCTTCGCGGGTTGTCCTGCGCTGGATCGAGAGCAATGCGGGACATCTCTCTGGCGTGGGCCTGTTCCTCGACGATGACATCCCTGCCGTTGTGACCGGAAAGGATGCGGATTTTTTCTATCGGCTGTTCCTTTGGTACCGGGCACTTTGGCCACTGGGGCACCTCAACCGCCACCTCGATATTGTCTGGGCTTCCACACCTCACCTCGCGTCTCGGTTGACGCAAGCAAAGGCGGCGGTTTTACCGCCGGCTCCGCCCAAGGCGCTTTGGGTAAGCGGACAGGACGATGTCGACGCGCCTGGTCGGATGAATGATGACGTTCTGATCGGCTATCACGCTACAGGCGTTCATCTGGAGGAGCATCGTTTTCTCCGCCCGATTATTGCGGAGGTTTTGCGTGAACGCCCGCAAGTTCGATTTGAGGTGTTCGCTGATCGACGTGCGAGGGCAATCTGGCAAGACCTCGAGCGTGTACAGATTCGGGAACCGATGCCGTGGACGGACTATTTAGCTGACGCGTACACAGGGAGAGTCGACATTATGCTGGTGCCGTTGGCGCCGTCGCATGTAAACGACAGCCGCGCACCGACAAAACGCATTGATGTGGCTAGATACCGGGCTGCGGGCGTTTTTTCTGCGGGTGCAGCGTATGGCCAAGCTTCCAGTGACGCCGAACTGCGGCCCGCCTATGACCCAACCAGTTGGCGCCAAATTATCTTTACGCTCGTCGATGATCTTGAAAGGCGCGACAATGCTGCAATTGCGACCCGTATGGCGGTCTTGCAAATGACCTTGGCAGCCGATACGGGATTTGAGGCTCTCAGGGCACGACATGAAAACCGGGTCAACCATCCGGGTTGAGCGCGGCTCCGAATATTAGAACAGCGGATCTTTTCGGAATGACGTCAAAGGTATTGTTGGTTCGACCCAAGCGATTTGGGGATGACCGCGGTTGGTTCTCGGAAGTTTACAACGAGAAAGCCTTTGCCGCATACGGCATCAGTGACCGGTTCGTTCAGGACAATCATTCGCTTTCTGTTCCTGCGGGAACGTTGAGGGGGTTGCATTTCCAGACCGCGCCTTACCAGCAAGCGAAGCTCGTTCGCTGCATCCGTGGGAAGATCTTCGATGTCGCTGTCGACATTCGCCTTGGTTCACCGAGTTTCGGACAGTGGGTGGGCGCTGAATTATCGGCGGAGAACGGTCACCAGCTTTATGTCCCCAGTGGCTTTGCCCATGGCTTCGTGACGCTCGAACCCTCGACTGAAGTGACCTACAAGGTGTCCAATTTATACTCACCAGAGAATGATGGCGGCATCCTCTGGAATGATCCGCAGATCGGTATCAAGTGGCCTCTTCCTGGCGGGAACGAACCCATCTTGAGCTCCAAGGATGCACGTCAGCCACTCTTGGGTGATTTTAATAGCCCCTTCGTCTACGACGGGGTGCCGCTCGAACTGATCGAAGTGTAGATTTCGGAAGGAATAGCCATGCGAATTCTCGTTACCGGCGGTGCCGGTTTTATTGGCTCAGCGCTGGTTCGGCACCTTATCAACAACACCGCTCATGAGGTCTTGAACTTCGACAAGTTGACTTATGCCGGGACGTTAACTTCACTGGCTTCGATAGCCGCTTCACCGAAATACCGTTTCAAGCAAGGCGACGTCTGTGACGAAGGTGCGGTGGCCGCGGCTATCGCTGATTTTCAGCCGGATGTGATTACCCACCTGGCCGCTGAATCGCATGTCGATCGGTCAATTGATGGTCCGAGCGCCTTCATAAAGACGAATGTCGTCGGTACCTATACAATGCTGGCGGCGGCATTGGATTACTGGCGCAAGCTTCCGGCAGATCGCGCGCGGAGTTTCCGCTTCCATCATATCTCGACGGACGAGGTTTTCGGCTCGCTCGGCGAGACCGGTTACTTCACTGAAACGACACCTTACGATCCCCGCTCCCCCTATTCGGCTTCAAAGGCGGGCTCGGATCACCTGGTTTCCGCGTGGGGGCACACATTTGGTCTGCCGATTCTGATCACCAATTGCTCTAACAACTATGGGCCCTACCATTTCCCTGAAAAGCTTATACCGCTGATGATTGTGAAGGCCGTCGCCGGCGAGCCGCTTCCTATCTATGGCAACGGTACGAATGTTCGTGATTGGCTTTATGTGGAAGACCATGTGCGCGCTCTGCAATGCGTGTTCGAAAATGGCGCGACCGGTCAGACCTACAATATCGGCGGAAATTCTGAACGACGGAACATCGATGTGGTGAACACCGTCTGCCAGATTCTCGATCGTCTGCAGCCTCGTGCGGATGGAAAAACTTACGCAAGGCAGATTACCTACGTTGCCGATCGCCCCGGGCACGACCAACGATATGCAATCGATGCAGCAAAGATAGGCAACCAGCTTGGCTGGAGGCCCGCTGAAACCTTCGAAAGCGGGATTGAGAAGACCGTTGCCTGGTATTTGAGCAACCGAGAGTGGTGGTCAGAAATTGTTGAGCGCAATCACGCTGTCCAACGGCGAGGTTTGGGGGTATGAAACCGCGACGCATTTTGATTACGGGGGGTACGGGGCAGGTAGGGATCGAACTGCTCCAATGTCAATGGCCTAGCGATATTGAACTCGTAGCGCCAAGCCGGCGTGAGCTCGATCTGAGTAATTGCGATCAAATTGAGCGATACATCGCTGAAGGCGACTTTTCCGCCGTCGTCAATTCAGGCGCCTACACTGCCGTGGATCGAGCCGAAAACGAGATTGTCGCCGCCTGGAGAACCAACGCATTAGCGCCCGCAGCCATTGCTGCAGCGACTAAGGCTTGCTGCATTCCCATCGTTCACGTATCGACCGACTACGTGTTTGATGGAGGAAAGGGGGCACCTTACGCTGAAGAGGATCGTGTTGCCCCTCTCGGAGTCTACGGTGCCTCCAAAGAAGCGGGCGAGCAGGCGGTTCGGACCGCGAATCCCCGTCACGTTATCCTTCGAACGGCATGGATCTTTAGTCCGCACGGGTCCAACTTTGTTAAAACGATGCTGCGACTGGGCAAAGAAAGGCCGTCAATTCGGGTTGTCAATGATCAGCGGGGTTGCCCTACAGCAGCGGTCGACATCGCGGAAGCTTTATCCACGATTGCTCTCCGCTTGATCGAGGACCACGATTCACCGGTCGGCACCTACAATTTTGTCAATGATGGCGATGCAACTTGGTATGAGTTCGCGTGCGAAATATTTGAGCAACGAAGAAATGCGCGCTATCCAACCCCTGCACTGGAGCCGATTGTGACGTGCGAATATCCAACACTCGCGCAGCGCCCAGCGAGCTCTTTGCTTGCAACGGACAAGTGGTGCCGGGATTTTGGTGGGAAACCTCGTCACTGGCGCATGGCGTTGCATGAAATGCTCGCCTCCATGCAGGATTGATTCCAAAGGAGAGATGTATTTTCTATGAAGGGTATTATTCTCGCGGGCGGGTCGGGCACGCGTCTGCACCCAGCGACCTTGGCGATCAACAAACAGCTAATTCCTGTCTACGACAAGCCGATGATATATTATCCACTCTCGGTCTTAATGCAGGCTGGAATTAGAGATATACTAATTATTTCATCATCTGACCATGTTGGTAGTTACGAGCGCCTTTTTGGTGATGGAGCGATTCTTGGGCTGCGAATGAGTTACGCAGTTCAACCCAAGCCTGAAGGTCTCGCGCAGGCATTCACGATCGGAGAAGAGTTTATCGGGTCAGATAGCGTAGCTCTGGTGTTAGGTGACAATATCTTCTTCGGCGCAGGGCTAGCTGAGTTGCTCGATAAGGCCGCAAACAGAACGTCTGGTGCAACTGTGTTCGCCTACGAGGTCGAGGATCCGGAACGGTATGGGGTTGTTGAGCTCGGAGCGGAAGGGCAAGCTCTCAGTCTGGAGGAAAAGCCCGCTTTGCCGAGGTCTCGGTTTGCGGTAACGGGCCTATATTTTTACGACAATCAGGTCATCTCGCACGCTAAATCTCTGCGGCCGTCCGCTCGTGGAGAGTATGAAATCACCGATCTAAATCGGATCTATATGGAACAAGGCAATCTCTTCGTGGAGAAAATGGCGCGAGGTTATGCATGGCTCGACACCGGTACCCACGACAGTCTGTTGGAGGCCTCAGAATTCGTTCGAGTTATTCAACATCGGCAAGGCACCAATATCGCCTGCATTGAAGAAATTGCCTATTTGAATGGCTTTATCTCCAAGGAGGAGTTGATTCAGTTTGGCAAGCGATACTCAAGTACCTCGTACGGAAGATACCTTTTGCGGGTCGCCGGGGAGGGCTGACATTGCTCAAATGCCTCTTCGCAAATTCCCGTGCTCCTGCCCGTCGCCGAGACAGTCAGATGTGCGCGCTTCCTAAGGCTTGGGTTTGCGATCAACTGAGTACCTTAACGGCGCCGAACCGGAATGCCCACTTCTGTCAGTCTTGCGGTGATACGTTGTTAGTGACGGCAACGCGTTCCAGCATCAGATGCTGCAGCAATACTATCGTCTTCATATCCAAAATTTCGCCGGAGGAGATCATTCGAAACGCCACTTGAAATGGCAGTTCTAACACTTCGATATCTTCTCCTTCGTCTGGTAGTCCGCCGCCTTCCTGCGTCTTCGAGTCGTAGGTGCCGATAAATAG
Organism: Ensifer sp. YR511; assembly: GCF_900103045.1. Taxonomy (NCBI): domain Bacteria; kingdom Pseudomonadati; phylum Pseudomonadota; class Alphaproteobacteria; order Hyphomicrobiales; family Rhizobiaceae; genus Ensifer; species Ensifer sp. YR511. The sequence continues at coordinate 7,353 of NZ_FNGR01000027.1, read as the reverse complement.
ACTAAGTACCTCCGTCACAGCGGCTGGTAGCCCGTAGGCGGTGGTGACCAATCGGATGTCTTTCACCACAACGCCGGCTTCTTCGAGGGCTTCCTTCCTTGCGCAGGTTGCTGGATCGTCCCCATCCAGGACGCCGGCGCATACCTCGACGAGAAACGGATTGCCGCCATTCACCATGGCTGGCGGTCGGAACTGACGCACGAGGATGACCATATCCCTCTCAGGATCGTGCAACAATATCGCTGCAGCGTGCCCGCGGTCGTAGACTTCTCGTGTAATCTCAGTGAGTTCGCCGGAGAGCTTTGAATATTGGAACGTGTATTGGGTCAGTGTTCCCCAAGCTTTCGCCACTACCTCGGACGCCAGTATTCTCGTGACCCGCACGTAAATCTCCCACGCTGGAAAAACTGTGAACTATTAATGAACGTAAACCCAAATAAGAACCCGCGTCGCACCGGCAAAATGATGGGCTCATTCCATAGTCGAGTGTTGGACCGCGTCAGTTGGTGCGTGTTGCAATGATGGGCAATTGCCGGTCAGTCAAGTCCTTACGGGGCATTCAAACATAGGGTACGCTTCACCCTTGATCCGGCGCCAGCTAGCCGATGCGCACGAAGTCTTGCGGAGAGCTGTCGTTTCTCCTAAGCATCGGCTCGATATTTAATAGCCAAACTAAATTAATTGAGGCGCGGCATGAAATTTGGAACGAGTGGTTTGCGCGGTCTCGTATCCGACCTCGTGGGGCGAACGACCACGATCTACACCCAAGCATTTGCTAGATACCTTCTCGACATCAGAGCTGTGAGGCCTGGCGACACCGTCCTTGTGGGACGTGATTTCCGTACCTCAAGCCCTGAGATTGCCGCCTCCGCAATGGGTGCGCTAGAACGCGCAGGCTTGATTCCCGTAGACTGCGGCGCGATACCAACGCCGGCACTGGCCCTCTATGGCCAGAAGCTGGGATCGGCATCGCTGATGGTCACGGGGTCGCACATCCCTGACGATCGCAATGGAATAAAGTTCTATCGACCAGAAGGGGAGATCGACAAGCAGGATGAAGTGAGGATCAGTGCAATTGCCGCCGATATCGAACAATATCCCATAGACTTAGCTCCGGGCACTGGACGGAACAAATCAAGAGAGGCTGAGGCGTTGTTTCTTGCAAGAAACAAGTGCGTATTGCCCGCCGCTTCCTTGTCTGGTCTTAAAATAGGCGTCTACCAGCACTCGACTGTTGCGCGAGACCTGCTGGTCGAGGTCCTGAAACACTACGGTGCCGAGGTTGTCGCGCTTGGTCGCTCCACACATTTCATTCCTGTCGACACCGAAGCCGTTTCTGATGAAACCGTTGCCCTGCTTCAGAGATGGGCCAAGGAACATAACCTCAACGCAATAGTTTCCGCGGATGGTGATGGAGATCGCCCGCTCGTGGCGACAGAAGCCGGAGAGCCAGTTCGGGGCGATTTGCTTGGAATAGCCGCCGCGGAGTTTCTCCGTGCGAAGACCATAGTCACTCCTGTAACTTCAAATTCTGGTGTCGAGGTCGCTGGCGACTACGACGTCATCCGGACAAAGGTTGGCTCGCCCTTTGTGATCGCCGGAATGCTTGACGCTTTGCATGTTGGTAACGCTGGAGTTATGGGTTTTGAGGCAAATGGAGGTTTGCTGCTCGGCTCCGAATTTGAGCTTGATGGGAGAGTGATTGGCGCGCTCCCGACGCGGGACAGTTTCCTGCCGATTCTCGCAATTCTCTTCCTTTCGGCTGCCAAGAAGGTTTCGCTATCAAATGTCGCTGAGAGTTATGGACCGCCATTTGCTGCTTCGGGCCGACTTGAGGCCTTCCCGGTTGAGGCGAGCGCAGCACTGATGACGCAGCTTCGTTTTTCGAGCGATAGCCTGAACATTTTTCTGAGGTCAGTAGGTGATGTCGTTCGCACAAGTGATGTCGATGGGCTTAGGGTCACATTGCGCGACGATCGAGTCGTACATTTTCGTCCATCTGGGAATGCGCCAGAAATGCGCTGCTACGTTGAAGCAAATTCCGAGCGCGCGGCGGCGAACCTTCTTAATCAAAGCCTAGAGCTCGTCCGCGAGTGGGCTCGTGGAACGGAAGTTAGTGATACTCCGAAGAGTGCTGGTTCAGTTCCTGGTGTAAATCCCGCGAAGGAGAGCAAAGAATTGAGTTCGGCTGGCAAAATTATTCCCGTGATCATGGCAGGTGGTAAAGGTACTCGCCTTTGGCCGCTGTCCCGCTCAAGTGCGCCGAAGCAGTTTATTCAGTTCGTCGGCGATCGAACCCTATTTCAGGCGACGCTTGCACGTGTAGCCGATGAGGAAATCTATGGGCCACCGCTCGTGATCACAAATGAGGATTTCCGGTTCCTCGCTGCTGAACAAGCCCGGGAACTTGGCATCAAACTCGGCGGGATTCTGCTGGAACCGGTAGCACGCAACACAGCTGCCGCTGTCGCAGTTGCGTCTGCCTTGGTTTCAGACCGTTACGGAGAGGACACAGTGCTCCAGGTCTTGGCCTCCGATCATGACATCGTTGCCGATCAAGGGTATTTCGATTCCATTAAGGTTGCGCATCAAACTGCGCTTTCTGGCAAACTCGTCACGTTCGGAATAAAGCCTACCGAGCCGGCGACGGGATACGGCTATATCGAGATCGGCGAGCAGCTTGGAACGAACGCTTGCAAGGTAAAACGGTTCGTCGAGAAACCGGCACGACAGGATGCACAGTCGATGCTTGATCACGGCGGCTTCGTTTGGAATTCCGGTATTTTCGTGTTTCAGGCTAACCAGATGCTTAGCGAAATGGCAAAGTTCGCGCCGGGCGTCGAAAACGCCGCTCGCACCGCACTCTCTTTAGCCGCGAGTGATCTTGACTTTATCCGACTAGACGCGGAGGCCTTCGCCGCGAGCCCGGATATTTCAGTAGATTATGCCATTATGGAGAAAACCGCGAATGCAGCGGTCGTGGTTTCCGCGATTGCGTGGAGCGATCTAGGTAGTTGGGATGCCGTCTGGAAGCTTGGTGATCGTGATGTGTCCGGGAACGTCGTCTTGGGTAATGCGACGGTATTGAATACCGCGAACTCGCTTGTTATGTCCAATACCAGCCATTTGGCAGTGTTCGGTCTCGAGGGTGTGGCGGTGATTGCAAGCGAAGACGCCGTGTACGTTGGCCGCCTCGACGACAGCCAGCACGTCAGCAAGATCGTCAAACACCTCGCTTCGGCGAAGACGACAGCAGCACTAACGGAAACCCATCCAACGTCTTACCGACCTTGGGGCGGCTATACTTCGGTTCTCAATGGTGATCGCTTCCAGGTGAAACGTCTTTTCGTCAACCCAGGGAAACAGCTTTCCCTACAAAAACACCACCATCGTTCCGAGCATTGGGTGTGCGTAAAGGGAACAGCGGAAGTGACTGTCGGGGATATGGTGAAAATGGTATCCGAGAACGAGTCCGTTTACATTCCGCAGGGCGAAGTTCACCGCCTAGCGAATCCAGGCAAGATAATGTTGGAGATGATAGAGGTGCAGACAGGTTCATATCTTGGTGAGGATGATATTGTTCGCATCGCTGATGAGTTTGGACGTGGCTGATGCTAGGCGTCGGGCGTCCTTCTCGAGAACAGGGCGTCCACGATCGTTACATGTTCATCCGAATTGCAAAATCACTGATACCAAAGCGCACCAGATTTCGTGGTCACGTCGATGGTATTTCCGACGGGTACATGTTTGGTTGGCTTTTTGACACTAAGTATCCGAAACGCAGCGTAGTTTTTGATTTGTTTGTTAACGGCGATTACCACGGGCAGTGGACATGCGCCTTTTTTCGGCCCGACCTACTGGCGGGGAACTTTGGCAACGGTGTTCATGGGTTCAAGGTTCCTCTACCAATCGCGGTCGAGGCATCCGTCCGAGATCGGGTGGAGATATTTGTCCCTGCGGTGGGATGTTGGCTCGCGACAAACGACGGGACACTTTGTGAACGGAATGTCGGTCGTGGAACCCGCAGAACCCGGTTGCGATTGTTTCAATCTCGCTTGGAGCGCAACGCTACGAAACCGATCTCGCGTCAAGTCGATGCCGCATCGATAGCCGCCACCCTATCTCGGTCTGATGTTTACAAGAACGAGAGGCAAGCGGACCTACAATCCTCAGATTTCACAGAATTTCTTAGGAGGATCATGAAATGGCGATCGGGCGACCAGCGTTTTTATGATTGGTACATCAACGATTATATATACAGATTAGACCGTAGGTTTATCCCGCTGTCTCGGGAGGAAAGAGAATTTATCAAGAATTTTTTGGAGCTCACGCGTCCCGATATATCTCGACCGCTTGTCGGCAGATATTTCAGAATTGCTATGTGGCAAGGCGCGCGTTCTTTCTTAGAAGTCTATCGTATTTATTGGTGGGCGATTGAAGGCGGTCGTCAACTCAATTTAGATTATTCTATTCTGAACTCCACCGAAATAGAAAAGTTATCCGCTTTGGTTCCATATGGTTTTGGACGTAGTTTCCCGCTAACCAATTTTATGTTGATGTTCGCGCTACGCAATGGCTTGGTGGGCGCACTCGCAATGCTTTTCCCATCTGGAAGGCGGCGGGTTTACAAGTGGTGTTCCTCTTATGCTCAACAGAACTCTCATATCCTCAGGTATATCGCGACCAACGATACGAAACGTTGCGAATCGGTACAGGTGGACACAGCTGGTTCTGCGGTATTAGGAGTCAATGCAGGGTCAGAGAAACAGCCTGGGATTTCCGAGACTTGTCCCGTTCAAATAATCGGTCCCTTTGACAAGTTGTTAGGTCTCGGAGAAAGCAGTCGCAGGCTCATGTCTGCAGTCGCAGAGGTCGAGCCGGAGTGCAATTTCGTTTGCTACAATGACGGAATACAGAGTAAATCATTGCAGGGCTCCTACAACTACAGAATTTCCCGAGCGAATATTAACATTATTCATCTGAATTTGGAACAAATTCCTGAGTTCTTTCTCAAGAATGGTGACATACTTAAGGGGGCCTATAATATCGTGTTCCCGTATTGGGAGTTGAGTAAACTCTCTAGCCTCCATTATCTGGGAGTTAGCTTAATCGATGAGGTGTGGACAGCATCATCGTTTGTAAGCGCGCTCTTCGATGGACGAGTCCTTCCAGTGGCGACGATTGGTTTGCCTGCAGTACCTTTGCCACGAGCCTCGAAAGAACGGGCCCGGAGGTTGGCCACATTCACCTTTCTCACGACATTTGATGCATTTTCGTGGCCGCAGAGGAAAAATGCATTAGCGGTTGTCGAGGCTTTTTTGACGGCGTTCGGTAACGCGGACAAAGTACGGCTGATCGTAAAAACTCAGAACGCTGAACATGTTCACAGTGAGCACCAAAGACGAGCATGGGCCGTACTCAAGGAACGCTGCACAAACGATAGCCGCATTGAAATTATCAACGAGACATACAGTCCAAAACGCCAGAGGGAGTTACTTTTATCATGTGACTGCCTCGTGTCTTTGCATAGAGCCGAAGGATTGGGCATCGATGTCTTGGACGCCCTGGCAAGTGGAATACCGGTTGTAGCGACGGCATACTCCGGAAACATGGATATTTGCACGGATCAAAATTCATGGTTGGTTGATTATGATCTTGTACCCGTGCGTGAGGACGAGTACGTGTTTGTTGAGGAAGGCCAGTTTTGGGCCGAGCCTCAGCATTGTTCTGCTGTTTCGGCTCTTCAAAGAGTTTTTAGCAATGAGAGGCTAAGATCTGACAAAGCCTCAACCGCGCGCAGTGACGTGCAAGCGCTCAGATCAATTACCGCTGTCGCAGAGAAGATCTCTGGACGATTGAGATCAATCGGCCGATTGAGGATTGCGTCCGAACAGGAGAACAATGCACTTAGCTGATGACCTTACCTCGCTGAAATAATCCATCTTGAAGTAAGCTCTGGCCCATTGAGAGGACCAGAGAATGAAGCGCAATCGTCTCACAAACGAACAGATTATCGGTATTCTGAAGGAGCACGAGGCTGGCACGCCAGTCTCGGAGCTTTGCCGCAAGCACGGCGTCAGCGATGCCAGCATCTATAAGTGGAAGGCGCCGGCGGTTGTCCGTGACCTGCCACTGAGAATTCCCTCCAGAATGGATTAAAGTCCGGCCCATAGAGGACGGACGAATGAAGAAGCAGAGATTTACGGAAGAGCAGATTATTGCGGTGCTGAAGGAGCAGGAGGCAGGCGCAAAGGCCGCTGATCTTTGCCGCAAGCACGGGATTTCAGAAGCGACGTTTTATAACTGGAAAGCCAAATATGGCGGCATGGAAGTCTCCGAGGCGAAGCGGCTGAAGGCGCTTGAGGACGAGAATGCGAGGCTGAAGAAGCTGCTGGCCGAACAGATGCTGGATGCAGCCGCACTTCGCGAGCTTCTCCAAAAAAAATGGTAGGGCCCGCTGCCAAGCGTGAAGCCGTCACGCATCTGAAGGCCGTCATGGGTCTGTCGGAGCGTCGGGCCTGCCAGATCATATCCGCCGACCGCAAGATGATCCGCTACCGGTCGTGCCGACCCCCGGAGGTGGAGTTGCGGACGAAGCTGCGCAACCTCGCCAATGAGCGGCGGCGTTTCGGCTATCGGCGGCTGTTTGTCCTGCTTCGGCGGGACGGAGAACCGTCCGGGGTCAATCGCATCTACCGGCTCTATCGCGAGGAAGGACTTTCCGTTCGCAAGCGGAAAGCCCGGCGGCGTGCCGTCGGCACGCGTGCGCCGATCCTGGTCGAGGCGAAAGTCAACGCTCGCTGGTCTCTGGACTTTGTGCATGACCAGTTCGCCTGTGGCAGGCGCTTCCGTGTTCTCAATGTCGTCGACGATGTGACGCGCGAATGCCTGGCCGCCATCCCCGACACCTCGATCTCCGGGCGTCGCGTGGCGAGGGAACTGACGACACTCATCGAGCGCCGTGGCAAACCCGGCATGATCGTTTCTGACCACGGCACGGAGTTCACCTCGAACGCCATCCTCGCCTGGTCGAAGGATCACAAGATCCAATGGCATTACATTGCGCCGGGAAAGCCCATGCAGAATGGCTATGTAGAGAGTTTCAACGGGCGCATGCGGGACGAGCTGCTCAACGAGAGTCTGTTCTTCGGCCTCGATCATGCCCGCAGTTCCATTGCCGAGTGGGCGGAGGATTATAACCATTTCCGGCCGCACTCATCGATCGGATACCAGACCCCGGCAGACTATGCCGGGTCCATCGCCGCAACCGGCTCCAACGCTGCGCAAGTTGAAAGCTTCGCGTTTCCGCCGGTTGCTCCCACCGCGCCACTTGGCGTATTCAGAACCGCGGGG